>DATCMP010000456.1:0-4630 GCA_036563365.1 Thermomicrobiales bacterium | reverse complement strand
TCGTCCGCGGGCAGCGGTTCCGTCGCCATCACGTCCGCCCCGACCCCGGCCAGCATATTCTCCCTCAGCGCGCCGACCAGCGCCTGCTCGTCGACGATCTTGCCGCGCGACATGATCCCCAGGTAGGCGGTCGGCTTCATCACCTCGAGCTGCGCCGCGCCGATCAGGCCGCGCGACTCCGGGGTGATCGGGATGGCGATCGCCTGGAAGTCGGCCTGTTCCAGCATCGTGTGCAGCCCATCGAGGCGGTAGAGTTCGTCAACGTAGGGGGGCTGCTCGACCTCGTTGATGTCGACGGCGATGACCCGCATGTCGAAACCCTTGCCGCGCTGCGCGATCGCCCGGCCGATGTTGCCGAGCCCGAGGACGCCGAGGGTACGGCCCGACAGGCCCACCGGCGGCGGCTCGACCGGGCGCTGCCATTTGCGCTGTCGCTGTGCCTCGATCAGCACCGGGAACTGGCGGGTCATGAAGAGGATCATCGCGAAGAAGTGCTCGGCGATCGTCGCGGCGTGCGCCCCGCGCATGTTCGTCACCGTGATGTCGAGCGACGGGAGTTCGGGGGTGCCCCACATCCACTCGCAGCCCGCGCTCGGCGACTGGATCCACTTCAGCCGCTCGCCCGCCAGGATGAGCTCGCGCCCCGGCTGGCCGAAGATCGCGTCGGCATCGACGACCTCGCGCAGCGCCTCGGCGGGATCGGGCGTCATCACGAACGTCATCTGCGGGAAGGCCTCGCGCACCCGGCCCAGGTACGCCTCGGGCCAGCTCCCCGCGATCAGCATCTTCATCGACCGTCTCCTCCTATTCGTTGTGCGCGGTTCACCGTTCCGGGGACGCGCCTTGATGGGGGCTTGGTGCGCGGATCGGCAATGCCGGTGCGTGCGTATTCGTGACCCGCGGCGACCGCGCCCTCGTCCCTTTTGTGGTCTGCCGGTCCCGCTCACCCGGCGTCTCGCCAGCCGCCGGGGTGAGGCGGCTGGCGGCGGCAAGCGTCGCCGTGTCAGGTGCTTATGCCTCTTCCCCCTCGCGGACGAGCCGGACAGGCAGGCCATCGAAAAGATCGCGCGCACCGCGCGGGCGCCACAGTGGCACGCCGGTGACCGCCGATGCCCCGGGCGGCGGCGCGAGCGTGGTGACCCGTCCGGTTTCCGCGGCATCGAGCCCGCCGAGGACGACCTGCATGTTGCTGTACGTCTGCGCGACCGTGCCGATCAGCGCCTCCCCGTGCCGCACCGCATCGAAGAAGTTGCACAGCTCGTTGTAGTACCCCCCGTCGCCCCCGTCGAAATACCACTCCTCGACGACGTTACCCCGGTGGATCCGCACGCGCTGCTCGGCGAGCGTCATCACGGCGTCGGTACCGTACAGGCGCAACTCGTTGGTCTCAGCCGGGATGGCGATATCCGGATAGGTCGCCGTATAGCCCCCGATCGCGCCGCTGGCGAAGCGCAGCGTGAGGGTCAGGTCCGAGGGCCCGCCCGTCGTCACATTCGCGTCCTGCACCTCGCCGTGGACGCGCGCGACGTCGCCGCAGAGGAGGCGGAGCGCCGCGATATGGTGGATACCGCCGTCGAGGTGCGCGCCGCCGCGATAGCCGGGGCTGACGCGCCACGGCGTGCTCGAGAACTGCCCCTCGCGCGGTACGAGTTGCGACGCCATCCGCCAGGAGACCAGATGCGGCCGGCCGATTGCCCCGCGATCCAGGAGCTGGCGCGCGAGGCGCAGGTCATCCCGGTAGAACCAGTTCTCGGCGACCAGCAACACGCGGTCGGGATAGCGTCCCGCGAGCGCGAGGAAGTCGCGCCCCTCGGCGAGGTCGCCCCCGGCGGGTTTCTCGCAGATGACATGCTTCCCGGCTGCCAGGCAGTCGCGCGTGAGCGGCAGGTTGAGCGGGATCGGCACCAGCACCAGCACGGCCTCGACGTCGTCGCGCCGGAGCAATGCGCGATAGTCGGCGACGTAATCGGCCATCGACGCCCCGCTGTACGCGGCGAAGCGCTCGGCCTGCTCGCGCGCCGTGTCGGCGAAGGCGACGATGGTGTAGCGGTCGGCCAGGGTCCGGAGCGCCGGCCAGTGGAGCCGCTCCAACGCCAGCCCCGTGCCGATGATCCCGAGCCGAATCGGTCGTGACGTCTCGTTGGTTGTCGTCACCACCAGCCCTCCGACTTCTTCAAGGGGTGTTGTTCGAGCGACCCTCATTGTGGGCCGCTCGCCCCGACTGCGCTTAGTAGCGGACGACCTCACGCTGGCGCCCGGCCGGGGTCCAGCCCTGGACCGCCCCGATCTCCATCGTCGCCTCGTGCAGCAGGAAGCGCGTCTCCGACGCCAGCGCGAGGAACTGGAAGCCGTCGGCGATACGGGCGCTGACCGCCGCCGCGTCGGCGCAATGGATACCCGGCGCGACGCCGTATTTCTTGCCGAGGTGCAGCAGGTGCGCGACCGCGTCCTGGAACTGCTTGCTCTCGGACCACATCGACGGCGTCTCGCCCATGTTGCCGGTGAGGTCGTTGGGGCCGATGAAGCAGGCGTCGATGCCGCCGACCTGGAAGATCGCCTCCAGGTTGTTCACCCCCTCCGGCGACTCCAGCATGGTGACGACGAGGATCTCGTCATTGGCGTTCTCGCGATATTCGCTGCCCTCGGCGTCCCAGGAGGCGCCGTGGCGTCCGCCGCCGAATGAGCGGTTCCCCTCGGGCGGGTACTTCGCGGCGCGGGCGATGATCCGCGCCTGGTCCGCGGTATCCACCATCGGGCAGACGACGCCCCAGGCGCCGGCATCGAGCACGCGCTTGATGTTCTCGTGCGTCCCGTCGGACAGGCGCGCCAGCGGCGCCGCCGGGCTGCCGCGCATCGCGGCGAACATGCTGGCGCTGTTCTCGATCGAGATCGCGTTGTGCTCGATGTCCACCGTCAGCCAGTCGAACCCGATCCGGGCCAGCGACTCGACCAGCGGCGGGGAGGGCCAGCTGAGCCAGGTCCCGACGCTCGGTCGCCCCTCGCGCAGCGCGCGCTTGACATGATTCTGCCGCATACTCTCTCCTCCATTCATCCCACCCCGCGTCACCGGGAACCCGCGCGAGTCTGTCCCGAGACGTGGCACGCGCTTGCCCGTCTCGGCGAGCGGTAGGCCCGCCCACAATGCCGTCGAAACCCCGCCGCAGCGCCCCTACGCCCTACGGGGGTACGCTCCGGCCGCAAACGACGTTACACGCGTAACGTTACGGATGTTGGCATTGTATGGTCGGGGCGGTGGTCTGTCAATATCCTGCCCTGGGTAGACGACCGGTGGTCGCGCCGCTCCTACCCGGTCCCCGCACGGCGACAACGGCGCTTCCCGCGCAGAGCAGGGTGATCGGCGTGGGGTAGGTGAGGACCACGACGCCAAGCGGGACGACCGTGGCGAGGAGGCTGGCGTATCTGACGATATCGAACGGCATCGTCCGGCAGTTGACGATCACTGGGACGATGTCGGGCAAAGCCAGCACATAGCAGCACCCGATGGTGACGGTTCCGAGGATGAGCGTCTGGGCGATGATGCTTGGTATCTGCTGGCTGGCTCCGACCACCATCCAAGCGCTCCCGACGAGCACGCTCTCCATGAGGTTATCCCGAAACTGCCGGAAGAACGGCCGACACCGCCGCTGCCCCTTGCCGGTGCTCAGTGTGGAGGGTACCCAAGAACGCCGCCGTGACCGAGTACGCCGTGATGAGCGGCAGCGCCACAATGAGCCGGAGGAGGTTGAGCGGGAAGAGGGTGATGACGGTCACGGCCACTTGATAGACTCAATTGTTCAAGAGTTGCATCATCCCTCGAATGCCTCCTGCTCCTGTCGCACCTCGACCCTTGTGCTCATGCGCCTCCATGATCGCAAGTCCCCATGCGGGCGTGGGTACGCCGTCAAGGGGCACGCGAGGCGCGGGATGACCGGGCGAGGAGGGCGGTTGAGGACGCTCGCGTGTGGACATGCGTGAGGGTGGGCGACCTGTGCGCGTGGTTGTCTATGCGATCGACCCACTGGTCTCCGCGTTGGCAGAAGTCGTTGTAGCCGGCGCGCGGCACGGATGGGGACGTCGCGCTACGCGTCCTGCCCTGGGGGGCAGATCACCGCCGTACCCCGGCCGTGAGGCGGTCGCGCTAGCGGAACAATCGCTGCGACGGCGAAGCGGGCGGTGCCATCCGATCCAGACGCTGGCTCGTGCCGCGCCTGTCCTCTCGCCACCGAATGCCGGCCACGAGTTGACATGGCCCCTCGACCAGGCGATGCTGATCCCGGGTACATGGCACCGTGGGAACGTGAGGGAGGTAGGATGATGACCGCGACCGCCGGAGCGGATCTGCGTAGCCGGCAAGACGAACTGGCGAAGCAGTACCAACACTGGGAGAAGATCGGCGACTGCATCGACAACTTCATCGATGTCTTCGAGAACTACCGGCAGAGCGGCCATCCCGGTGGCTCGCGCTCGAAGCGCCACATGCTGGTCGCGCTGACGCTGGGCGGCTTCATGCGCTGGGACATCCGCCACCCCGAGAAGGCGTTCGGCGACCGTTTTGTGCTGGTCGGCGGGCACACGATCCCGGTGATCTACGCGATGCTCGCGGCGTATAACACCGCCCTGCGCGCCAAGT
>DATCMP010000874.1:0-2560 GCA_036563365.1 Thermomicrobiales bacterium | reverse complement strand
CATCTGTTCTATCGGGACATGCTGCCGACCACTGGTTTACCATTGATGTAACGCTCCCGGTGGGCTATTCGAATGGAGCAATGATTATGCCGCTCAATTATCGTTACGGGCTGATCAACAGCGTCGTCGCACTACACCCGGAAGCGGATGTCGAAGGGCGTACCGTGAAAGAATTTGCCGGGGCCGAGCGGATCTACTGGGCGCAGTGTCCGCGCTGTCGCCAGCGCTTCTGGTTCGCTCTCCGTTACGATACGGGAGCAACCGAATTACAATTCTTCGGCAAGCGTTTCCGCGACCGTTTCCGCGCGGAAGACTGTCCCAACCACACGCTCGATCCACTCACCCTATCGGCGACCGACACGGGACCCGCATGAATCAACCACCACCGCGTCCCGCGCGCACCCGCGCGATCATCACCATCCTGCTCGCCCTCTTCGCCGCCGTCCTGATCGTGCAGGTGATCGTCGGACTGCCGCAATTCGTCTTCTACGGCCTTATCGGTGGGCTCGTATTTTGCCTGATCATCGTCGGGCGCGATCGACTGCTCGCCGCCCAACGGATGATGGAACCGCCGCCATTCCACGAGCCGCCAGTCGATGATGGGGAACGGCGCCAAAACGATTGAGTCAGACGGCACAGCGAAGAAACCCATTCTTGTTCTTGTCTTCACCTTTGCGTTCTTCGCGCACTCATTCCCCTCAGCGCCTCCGCGTTCCTCCGCGTCAACCGCCATGCTTGGTATCGTTATTGCGCCACCATTTGCCCGAGCCTCAGCGACGGGCGTGACACGAGAACCCATACGGAGGTGAATCGGTATGAGCAGCGGCGCATTGCAAGGCGGGGCAGCCGCCCCACACCCCGAGGATACCGAGGATACGGTCGGTGAGTTCATTCACGGCGAGGAGCGCGATGAGGGGATCGGCGAGTTGACGCCGCTGCCCGACGATGCCGGTGGCGATACGCCGCCCGAGCGCGACGTGCTGGGCGATCTCGAAGCCGCCGTCGGGCGCAATCTCAACGACGATCTCACCGCCGAGGCCACGCACCTTTCGAGCGACGATGATCCAGCTGCACCGGCCTTCCGCCGTTACGCCGGCCCGAGCTAAGCGTTTCCGCGCGGGTCATTCTGGTACACTCGCCCCTATCCGCAGCGTGCAGATTTGACAGACTGCGGGTAGGGGCAATATCGCGCCCCCGCAACCGTTGGATTCGATACGGAGGCCACCCGGATGCTCCTCGCCCTCGCCATCGCGCCCCAGCGCACCACCCTCTACGGCGATTTGGCCCGGTTCCTGGCGGTGCCGGAGCTCTTGGCGTCACCGCTCGGTGCGCGGCTGCGCGATCACGAGGTAGCGCAACTCGGTGGGCAAGATTATTTGCTGGTAGACCTGGACGAGCCGACCGCGGACGATCTCAAACTCCTCGACTATTTCGGCACAGTTGCCGGTGTCTACGAGTATTTCCCGGCGTTAGGCGATCTTGATGGGCCATTCTTGCGCCCCCTCGAACCGACGGCAACCGCGTTCGTCTCGCCGGAGATCATCGAGACGCGGCGCTATCGCGGCAAGACCAACGAACTCTTCACGATGTTCCTGCTCAACATGGCCGTCTTCGCGGGCGACTTCGCGGGCGGTATCGGCGAGCGCCTACGCATCCTCGATCCCCTCTCCGGCGGTGGCACGACGCTGTTCACAGCACTGGTGCGCGGCTACGATGCTTTCGGGATCGAGCACGAAAAAGAGGACTTCGACACGACCAACGCCTACGTGCAGCAGTTCCTACGTGCCATCGGGATACCGTTTAAGCGCGTAGAAGAACGTGTGCGCGGTTCCGGGCGACGCGCCATCTTCACGATCGGGCGCAAGGAGCAGACGCGCACCCTCGGCCTGATCCTCGGCGATACCTACGACGCCCCGGAACTCCTGGCCGGTATCCCCGGCGGCGCGCGATTCCACGCGATCGTCAGCGATCTCCCTTACGGTATCCAGCATAAAGGGAAGGTGCAGCGCTTCTTCAGAGAAGCCCTACCCGGCTGGGGAGAAGTGCTGCTGCCCGGTGGCGCGATGGCCCTCGCCTGGGAGGCGAGCACCGTGCGACGCGAGACGGCGGTGGCCCGAGTGGAGACGCACCCCGGCCTGCACGTCGTCACGACCCCGCCCTACGGCGATCTCGAACATGCCGTCGATCGGCAGATCCAGCAACGCGATGTGCTGACAATCCGGCGCGAGGGCTGACTGCGACCCGCTAGTTGCCTCGCCATCCCGCCCATGCGACACTCCCCCATCAGGCTGTCACCAGCCCTGGGAGATGACGCGAAGGCGGGAGGGTGAGATGTTGAGCAGGCCACAGGAACGGATCTCGATCGCGACCTATAAACACGAGGTCGTCGCATCGCGCGCGATCGTCGCCGCCAATCACCCGCTCGCCTCGGTTGCCGGGGCAGAGATCCTGGCGCTCGGCGGCAATGCGGTCGATGCCGCCGTCGCGACCCTCTTCGCCCTCTCCGTGGTCGAGCCGATGATGGTCTCGCCATTCGGGGCGGGTTTCTTCGTCATTCGCG
>DATCMP010000872.1:0-3201 GCA_036563365.1 Thermomicrobiales bacterium | reverse complement strand
GCCCGGGGGGACTGATCGCCATCAAGGAACAGGATATGGGGCTCGGTCGCTTACATCCCGCCCCGGCCGCCCTCTCCTGGCACCTGACCGAGGCGATGGGGGCCACCGCGCGCCATATCCAGAGCGGGCTACGCGCGTGCGCCCTGCGGGTACGGCTCACGCGAGTCGGGCTCGCCGACATCCAACAGCGCACGGTGCTGATCGAGCGGTGGGCACCATTGCTCCCGGTCGAGCGGCACTTCCTCGCGGAGGCGCTCACCCTCTGGGTCGATACCGCCGCGCGCTACGGCGTTACGCCAGCAGATCAGGCGACGTGGGGACGCCTCGCCGACCCGGCCTCACCGGACTACCTCCTCGACCAACCGGACCTCTGCTACACCGAGGCGCACGTCGTGGCAACCGGACGTGTCCCGGTCGTGGTGGGCTAAGCCCCACCGGATACCTGTGCATACCCACGCCCCGCCTCGGGCGGCACCTTTCCGCCAATCGTTGTAAGCTCGTGCGAACCGGATGGTGCTGTAGAGGTCAGTCGTGGCAACGTTTCCGTAGATTACCCGCAACAAAACTTAGCGGGCGCGGGGGCGCACGCGAACCGGCACGCCGTAGATCGGGGTACCGAGGGTCGGCGCGTAGATCTGCGTCGGCTGTTTGCCGAAGCGCAACGAGAGATCGTAGCGCCGCAGGACGTGCGCCACGAGCGCCTTGATTTCAAGCTGCGCGAAGTTCGCACCCGGGCATATTCGCGGCCCGCCGCCGAAGGGGATGAGGGCATAAGGGGTGCGCTTATCCTCCTCGCGCGGCGGGGCGAAGCGATCGGGATCGAAGCGCTCGGGGTTGGCGAAAATCGTCGGCGACCAGTGACACCCGGCGATCGAATACCGGACACGCACCCCCGCGGGGATCCGATAACCGCCGAAGGTACACTCCGTGATCACGCCGCGCGGGCCGTTGCCCACCGGAGGGTGAAGTCGCCCGGCCTCGTTCAGGGCGCGACCGAGTTGGCGCAGCGAACGGAGCCCCTCGATCGTCAGCGCGGCATCGCCGATCTGCGTGTCGAGTTCGTCGCGAACACGCGCCAGCTGCCCGGGGTGCCGCGCGAGCAAATACAGGAGCCAGGCACCCAGTGTGGTCGTCGTCTCGTGGCTGGCGACAAGGAGGGTATTGAGTTGGCCGAGCAACTGCTCATCGGTGAGCGGCAACGCGGCGGGATCGCGCGCCCGCAAGAAAAGCCCCAGCGCATCGTCATCGGGGGAAGCACGTCGGGCCGCAATCAGGGCGAGAAGGCGATGTCGGATCTCCGCGACCACGTCTGGATCGGGGGAATACTCTTCCTCTGGCAACAGATATGGCCGAATCGGCCAGAGGGGAATCAACATACGACGCAGGCGTTGCCGGGCGCGGAGCGCGAGCAGGACCGGTTGCGCGAAGGGTGATTCAAGACGCCGCAGATAGGGGTACAGCAGGGCCATGTACAGCTCGCGCAATCGATCGACATCCGGTCCGCCGTTGGCACCGAAGAGGGTCTCCATTGCAATGTCAAAGGCGATCCGGCGCAACTCCGCGAGCAGATCGATCCTGCCGCGCACCGCCCAGTCCGCCGTACGCGCGGCGATAATCCGCTCCATAACCGGCAGATAACGCTCCATATAGGCGGCGGAGAGGGCGGGATTCAGGGCGGCGCGGGCGGCGGCATGCTCGGCACCATCGCTCGTCAGCAGCCCTTTGCCCACGAGTTTGCCGAGGATCGGTCCCCAACCTTGCTCGTGGCTGAAATGGGCTCTACCGGTGTGAAGCACGAACCTATTCGCCTCCGGCCCGACGAGATAGACCATCTCCGTGCCATCGGGCCAACGACTGCGAAAAATCGGCCCTTGTTCGAGGGCGGTCGTCGCGATCCAACGCGGCATTTCGTGCTCGAATCTCGCGGGCGGGGGCACCGTCGGGATCGCCGCGAAATCGCGTATTGTGGTGGATGCACTGGCAACCATATGCTATATCCTTGGCGCATATCTCAGCATTGCGCGAGCGTGCATAAGTCATAAGATTCCTATGATACCAGAGTGATAGTGAGGCTCGATCTGTCGCGGTTCATCATACGCCTGCGACGAACGGGGAAGGTCGGGCTGCAAGCATTGCGGTTCCTGATCCTCCCGCTGTTGCTGCAACGATACCCGCGCCCGATCTGGCGCGGCCCGGCGATGATCTTGGCGACATTACGCCTGCTCACCCAACCGATCAATTACTTCATCGCGGGGCCGGCGTTGCGGGCACTGGGCGAACCGGCGACACCGCTCAGCCGCCTCAAGTTCGGCTGGTCGCTCTGCTACCATCGTGAAGCGGATCTGCTGCTGGCGATGCAAGCCGATCGCCTCACGCCGCGCTGGATCGCCGACCATATCCGGCGTGACAACGCAATGCCGACAACCAATGCGCTGATTGTTGCGCCGCATCACGCCCATCACTGGTTGGGGGTGATCGCGCTGCACAATATCATCGCGCCGCACCCGCTGGCGGCAGTCTCGTTACTCATGCGGGATCAGGATAGCGACACCCCGGGCGGGCGCTGGAAACAACGGCAGCTCTATGCGCCGCTCGTGCGGTTACTCCAGCGCACCTTCGAGACGAAGCTACTCCTGCCGGAGAACGCGACACGCCAGGCATTGCGCCTACTACAGGCAGGGGATTCCCTGGCGATCAGCCTCGATATGCCCGCCAAAAAGGGCCGCCCGATCCGTGTCTTCGGCAAGGCGATAACGTTTTCCGCCGGTGCATTATGGCTCGCCCAGAAGACCGGGCGACCGTTGATACCGTGCATGATCACGCCACGAGGAAATGCCTGGCACATCTGGATCGGGCTGCCCCAAGCCGCGACGAGCGCGGGGATCGGCGAGGCGATCGAAGTCTGCCTGCGGCAGAATCCGGCGACCTGGCCGCTCTGGTGGTGGTTGCAGTGGCACGCCGCACCGGCCTGGGATGCCGTTGCCGACGGGGCAGCGCCGGGGCAAAGGAGGGGGTGGCAGGACTCGGTCCCGGTTGCCGAATAGCAACCCTTAATCCGGCGCGATCAGGATCGTCCGGCGAAGCCGCTCATCAACCGCCACGGCCATCGTGTGGCGATCCGATTTGGGGAACGTAACGATCCGAGCCTCAGGTGAAAGCGCGCAGAAGCGGTGTTTGCCGGGGCGGGGTGGGGCTCGGCGT
>DATCMP010000871.1:0-4831 GCA_036563365.1 Thermomicrobiales bacterium | reverse complement strand
ACCCGAGGCCGACCGCGCGGCGACGCCGGCGGCAGATGCGGTTCGAGCAGCGCCCACTCCGCATCGGTCAAATCGGTCGGGTAACCCTGCCGTTCCATGCGCAAAGCATAGCCGCCGCGCCATTATTCAGACGGTTTCTAGAGTGGCGGGCCTGTTCGTCACTCACGCCCTGATGCGCGCCAACGACGGGCATACCAGGCCGAGAGGTGCGACACGATCAGCGCGAGGATTAGCCCTGTGACGAGCAGGGGCGCGGCGATGACCAGGGCGATGAAATACTGCGGCGAGGGATCGAATGTCTCAGGTACGATCATCGTTCCTCCCTTGCCCTGCTCCCTTCATCATCGCGGATCGCAGCATGTGGAGCGGCCTGTCCACAATAGCACCACCACACGATGAATGCTATCCCCGCTGCACTCGCGTCGCGGGGCGGCGTACAATCGGCGTTGATAACCGCCCGATCGGCGGGCACGGTCTGTTGCGGGGGGAACGATGTACCAGGATACGATCGCCGCGATCGCCACGGCGGTCGGGGAAGGTGGGATCGGCATTGTGCGCGTCAGCGGCCCGGAGGCGGGCGCGGTCGCCGGGCGCGTTTTCCGCCGCGCCCGTGGTGGCGCGAAACCGTTGCCCTCGCATCGCCTGATCTACGGTCTGATCATCGACCCGGAGAACGGCGCGACGATCGACGAGGCGCTGGCGGTGCGGATGGTCCCGCCCCACTCCTACACGCGTGAAGAGGTGGTCGAACTCCAGTGCCACGGTGGGCCGATCGCGACGCGCGAGGCGTTGCGCGCCTGCCTGCGCGCCGGTGCCCGCGCCGCCGAGCCCGGAGAATTCACCCTGCGCGCCTTCGTCAATGGGCGGCTCGATCTCGCGCAGGCCGAGGCGGTCCTGGGGATCATCGGGGCGCGGACGCCGGAGGCATTGCAGGTGGCGGTCGCGGGGCTGCGCGGGCGGCTCGGTGGCGAACTGCGCCCGACGCGCGATCGGTTGATCGACGCGCTGGCCTATCTCGACGCTTCCGCTGATTTCCCGGAGGACGAGATCCCACCCGCCGATGTCGGCCTGGCGCTGGCCGAGGCCGCCGGGCGGCTCGATCGGCTGGCGCGGCGCGCGGCGGTCGGCACCCTCTTCCGCGAGGGGGTGCGGGTGGCGATCGTCGGGCGTCCGAACGTGGGGAAATCGAGCCTGCTAAATGCGCTCCTGCGCGAGGATCGGGCGATTGTGACGCCGGTCGCCGGGACGACGCGCGATGTGATCACCGAGAGCATCACCCTGCGCGGTATCCCGGTCGTCCTCCTCGACACAGCGGGGATCGCCGCGACGACCGATCAGATCGAGCAGTTGGGGATCGCGCGCAGTCGCGCCGCCCTGTCGGCCGCCGCGCTCATCCTCTTCGTCCTCGATGCCAGCGCGCCGCCGGTACCCGATGATTTCGCCGTGGCGACCGCCCTGCGCGACCGGCTCGGGTCGGATGATCTCGGGTCGGATGGTATGGATGACGAGGGCCGTGGTGTTTTGCTGGTGTTGAACAAGGCCGATCTGCCGACCGCTGCCGAAGGTGCCGCGTATGTGCCGATCCGGGCGATCTTGCCCGCCGCGCGAGTTGTCTCACTCTCCGCGCGAACCGGTGCCGGGATCGCCGACCTGGAAGAGGCGTTGTACGCGCTGGCGACCGGGGCTGCCGGCGGCCTCACCGCCGAGACCGATCCGGCGCTCGCCACCACCCGCCAACGCGAGACGATCGCCCGCGCTCGCGACGCCGCACAGCACGCCGTCGAAGCGTTCGAGGCCGGGGTGCCGCTGGATCTCGTCGCCGTCGATGCCCGCGCCGCGCTCGTGGCGATCGGTGAGATCACCGGCGAGACGGCCAGCGAGGCGATCCTGGACGCGATCTTCTCGCGGTTCTGCATCGGGAAGTGAGCCATAGGACAGCACGAGTAGAGGAATGTGAATGCAATGGAGCGTATAGCCCAATTAGGCGCAAAGCTTTCTTTACTTCGCGTACGAGATGGAAATTGTCAACTCATCGGTGCGAATCATCACAAGTATGCATTGAATGCCCCTCTCGTCGAGAAAGAGGTTGCGGACTTTGAGGTGCAACACCAGCTTGCACTGCCAGCGGATTATCGAGCTTTCCTTGCAACACTGGGCAATGGCGGCGCTGGGCCATTCTTCGGCATGGTCCCCTTACAGGATTCGATCCTGACCTCCGATCTGATCGACGACCCAATGATACTATCGAAATCATTCCCCTTAGGTCAGGCTGTAGAACTATCGGAATTGATCAAGGCGCATACCGAATTCGATCTATTTGCTGACGATGATAGCCTTGATACGTATTACCGGAGGATAGAAGAAGATCGCGAATTCAGAGAAATAAATAGCCGCTTGGAGACGCAATTCCACAGTTCATATTTCTCGCGTGGTAGCTTGATGATCTGTGATTACGGTTGTGGTCTTGCTTTTCGTTTGATCGTGAGTGGTGATGCCAGAGGGCAGATCTGGCTCGACGATCGAGCGAATGATAGTGGGCTGTACCCATTAGGCGATCCCTACACCGCAAAGCCTGTCGACTTCCTGGCTTGGTATGATCAGTGGCTCGATCATAGCTTGCGGTCAATCGATGAGTTCCTGGTAGCGCCCGCCGATAGCTCAATCTGGCCTTGGTCTTCCATCGAGCGGAGTGATGGTCGCGTTTGGCCTTGGGGACAGTAGTGGGATTAAGAAGCTTGTAGTTTATCGCGCAGCAGCGCTAGCCGTGTGCGGTGTAACTCCTCGGGCGGGCAATTGTCTGCGGCGGGCGTTTCCCCCTGGACATCGTGGTGTTTGCAGAGGGCCAATTCGGCGGCGGCCTGGAAGAACTGCTGTTGAAGTGACCAACGACGTAAGCCGCCGTGCCGGAATGCCGATAGTAAGCTGACGTGACGCTGACGACTGGTGGAGAGGATCGCGTATTCCTCCGCCGTCAGGCTGCCGCTTGCTACTTCGCTCGCCAACTGCACCCGGAGGATTTTGGACTCGGCATGGCCGGAACGGCGCGCGATCACGAAGAGGAGGATCAGGCCGGGAATGATGAAGAGCGCCGTCTGGATCGCGACCAGGTCGAGGAATGGCGGTGCGCCGCCGCTGAAATCGGCGACGGTCGCCGCCCCGAAGTTCCAGAGGCTGTGCTGGGCCACCGCGAGCCCCCAGCCCCCGACCGGCACGATGAAACGGAGGGTGCCACGCCCGTAACGCGCCCGCGCCCAGCCGACCGCCGCGCCGGTTGTGCCGGTGTAGAGCGCATGGCCCAAGCCCCCGAACGCCTCGCGCGCGAGAAAAAGCTGGCCGAGTCCCCCGATCCCGCCGTCGATATAGGCTCGACCCAGGTAGAGGATGTTCTCGGTCATCGCGAAACCGAGCCCGATCAGCGCGCCGTAGATTAACCCATCGAGGACGCCATCGAATTCATCGCGATAGAGGAGCAGGAGGAGGAGAAGCGCCAGGCCCTTCAAGCTTTCCTCGATGATCGGTGCCCCAGCTATCAAGGCGATTCGCCCGCCGATCGGTTCGCCCAACACAGTGATCAGGATGCCCTGGGCCACGCCGCTGAGCAGGATACTGAACAGCGTGGCGATGACCGCCCCCCACCCGAAGGCACCGAGGAGATTTTGCCACGGCTCGCGCTCGTAGCGGTCGAATGAGAGGACAAGCCCCGCGTAGACCAAGGTCGGGACCAGCGCGGCGAAGGCACCGAGCACGATCCCGCGCGCGTTCGGCACGCTGGCGACGATGATCAGCAGATTGCAGGCGAGCGCCAGGAGGAAGAAGATCCCTGCGAGGGCGACGAGGAGGGCGCGGGGCGCGCTGAACCGCCGCGCTGATACGACAAGCTGATCGCGCCGGTGGGTGATCTCAGGCGGGCTGGCTTGCGGTAGCGAAACGGCCTGCTTGCTCTCCATCGGTCCTTCCGCACCACCGGTTGACAACACGATTGATCATCGTCGCTCAACACGGACACGTCAAGGGTGAATGATGATCGCCAGCTATAGTGGTCCGATCAGGCGCGATCGTGGGCGACGGCGCGCGGCGCGCGGCGGCGACGCAAGATGATCGGCACCAGCAGGAGCGCCGCGAAGAGGAGCGTGCTGACCCCCGCGACCCGCCAGCCGAGTTGCCACAGCGGCGGGGTGAAGGTCAGCCGCACCTCGTGGCTGCCACCCGGGACTCGCACCGCCCGGAAGAGATAATCGGCGGTGAACACGGGGGCCGCAACTCCATCGATCGCCGCGCGCCAACCAGGATAGGCGACCTCGCTGAAGACGAGGACCGCCTCTCGGTCGGTCGTTACTGTCGCCACCAATTCATCGGGATCGGGGCGGGCGACGGTGACCGTCCCCTGCGGGGTGCCGCTATCCAGCGCTTGTGGTTGGGTGAGGGCATCAGGCGGTGCGCCGAGGTAGACGACCGCGCGCGGATCGAAGCCCGCCACGCCGGTCGCCGCCCACGCTTCTTCGGGCGTGGCGACTGTTTGTGCCCGCCCGACGAGGAAGGCGCGCGGCAGGGCGGTGGTGTTCTCGTAGACGGCGAAATCTTTGCCGCGCCCGACCTCGCGGAATTTCGCGCCGCCTGCCGGGGCATCGGTCGGTGGTAGGATGACGTAGCGGATATTCAGCAGATCGTAGCGCGGCGAGTCGTGACGCTGGCGGGTCGCGTCCCAGTAGCGCCCATAGGTGGCGAGCCCGAGCGGGTCGTAGGTGCCGCTGACCCCCTCTAGCCCGACGGTCGCGGCCCACGATGGTTGCCAGCCGGTCTCAACAACCTTCGACTGATCGACTCTGAACGG
>DATCMP010000870.1:0-13806 GCA_036563365.1 Thermomicrobiales bacterium | reverse complement strand
TCCTGGCACGCGTGCGCGAGCAATTCTACGCTCGCCTCGAACCGCTCGTACCGGCGCGCTTGCTCACCTTTCGCAGCGGCGATCTCCTGGCGCGGATGGTCGAAGATGTCGAGGAGTTGGAGAACGTTTATGGGCGGGTCTTCACGCCGCTGGCGGTCGCCGGTCTGACGATCGCGCTGGCCGGGTCTGCGCTCTGGTCGTTCAGCCCACTCCTTGGGGTTGTGGCTGTCGTGGCACTGCTTGTGGGCGGGATAGGTGTACCCGCCCTGGCTGGTCTGCTCGGCCGTGTCGTCGGGCGACGGCAAATCGCCCTCCGCGCCGAACTCCAGACGGCGGTGGTCGATGGGATCACCGGGATGGCCGACCTCCTGCTCGCCGGTCGCGGTGCCGATCAGGTGGCACGGATCGCCGCGCTCGATCGCGAACTCGGTGCGGCGAATCGTCGCGCGGCCTGGGTCGGCGGCTTGCAGGGGGCGCTCGGCGAAGGGTTGGCCTATGGCACCCTCGTGCTCGTGCTGGCGCTCGCCATCCCGCTGTCCGCCGCTGATCGGTTCGGCCCGGTCTACCTCGCGGCAATTACCATGATCATCCTCGGGGCATACGAGGCGATTACGCCGCTCGGTCGCGCGTTCGCCGCGCTCGGGCGCTCCGCCAGTGCCAGCGGTCGCCTCCGCGAGATCACCGCCGCGACTCCTGCCGTGACCGATCCCACCCTGCCCCTGCCCGTACCCTCCGAGGCGACCATCGCGGCGGTCAGCTTCGATCGTGTCAGCTTCCGCTATGCCGCCGACGAGCCGGATGTCGTGTGCGATCTCTCATTCACGGCCGCCCCCGGCGAGCATGTGGCGCTGGTCGGTCCAAGCGGCGCGGGGAAAAGCACCGTGCTCAACCTGTTGCTCCGCTTTTGGGATCCCACCGACGGTGTGATCCGCTTCGCGGGCCACGATCTCCGTGCGTACGCCCAGGATGATTTGCGGCAGGCGCTCGCCGTGGTGCCGCAAGACGCGTATCTCTTCGGCGATACCCTCCGCAATAACTTGCTCCTGGCCCGCCCGGATGCCAACGACGCCGATCTCCTCAACGGGATCGGGCGCGCGGGCCTTGGTGAACTCCTGGCGCAACTGCCGCATGGCCTCGATACCTGGCTCGGCGATCATGGCCTGCGCCTATCCGGTGGCGAGCGCCAGCGTGTCGCCCTGGCGCGGGCCTTCCTGCACGATGCGCCGCTGTTGATCTTCGATGAGCCGACCGCGAATCTCGATCCGGTCACCGAATCGGCAGTCCTTATCACCTTACGCGCTCAGGCGTTGGGGCGTACGCTCCTCGTCGTCACCCATCGGCTGATCCAGATGGCCTCGTTCGATACAATCCTGGTCCTCGATGCAGGCCGTATCGTTGAGCGCGGCACCCATGCCCAACTGCTGGCGCGGGGAGGACTCTATCGCCGCTTGTATGAGCGTCAGAACGCGGTACTGGTGGCCTGAATGCTGGCACGAGGGGAATCGATGAATGATGCAGCGAATGGGGCGGTTCGACCCGCTGTCGCCACCGATGTGCCCGCGATGGTCGCGCTGGCGGAGCGCAAGCGGATCGAGCAAGCGCGCGAACAGTCGGTATTCTGGCGCAAAGCCGCCGATTCCGCCGAGAAGCACGCCAGCTACTTGCGGAATCTGCTCCAACGCGACGGTGTGTTCGCCTTTGTGCATGACGTTACCGGGTCGCTCGATGGCTTCATCATCGGCGTGCGGCTGGATGCGCCCCCTGTTTGTGACCCAGGAGGGCCGACGTGCCTCATCGACGATTTCACCGTCGCGGATTCAGCCCTCTGGCAGAGCGTGGGGCGGGCGCTCCTCGACGCGGCGCGGGAGCATGCGCGGGGGCGCGGCATGGTCTGTATGCAGGTCATCTGCGGCCACTACGACGCGCCGAAGCGTGCCATGCTCACCGCGGCGGGTTTCCCCATCGTCTCCGAATGGTGGGTTTCCCCGTTGTGACGCGATGAGCCGGATACCAATGGCCGGTTCAGCAGAATGGGCGGACAGAGAGGGACAGCAAGCGGGCGTAAGAGCTTCCCTGCTCGTGTATACACAATAAGGGCGGGGCCACCCAGTTGGGTGGCCCCGCCCTTTGCCTTTTATTGACTGCGGGCGAATTGTCTCTGTCTACTTGGGCATGTTCTTCACCGCGTCGAACGCGGGGAAGTTGGTGAAGCCGGGGCCGAGGATCGACCAGCCGTACTTCTCGTCGTCGGCGGGGATACCGGGGGCTGCGGCGTAGTTGAGGTTCCAGAGGAACATCACGCCCATCCACGGCCACTCGTTCTTGCCGATCTCGAAGGCACGGACGATGTAGGCTGCCTGCTGCTCACGAGTGATCAGCTGGCAATACTCGTAGCCGCGCGGTGCCGGTGCCCCACCGGTGCAGGAATCCCAGCCGAACTCGGTCAGCCAGATCTGCTTGGCGGCCTCGCCATTCTGCTCCATCACCGCGCGCTGCTCTTCGATGCGGCGGAAGTAGAAGTCCGGCGAGCTATTCCAGCAAGTGCCATTGGCCGAGCCATAGCGCTCTACCGCTGCCGGTGGGCACTGC
Source organism: Thermomicrobiales bacterium (assembly GCA_036563365.1). Taxonomy (GTDB): domain Bacteria; phylum Chloroflexota; class Chloroflexia; order Thermomicrobiales; family CADCWN01; genus CADCWN01. The sequence continues at coordinate 11,217 of DATCMP010000870.1, read as the reverse complement.
CCGGTCCCGTTCGGGAAGCGCGTGTCTGGCGCGTTGGAGGCGCTGCCTGGGTGCGCCGCCAGGGCATCGTAATACTGTCGGCCCTCGCCATTGTTCAGAGCGTAGAACTGCCGCAGGTACTCGACATCATCGATCGCCACGTTCGTCTTGTTGACCGCGGTCGGCGTCAGGCCGCCGAAGAGGACCCACGCGGTCGGGTCGTTCTTCTTGACGCCCTGATAACCATTCTTCAGGACCGCCAGGTACGGCGCGACGCGCACGTTGCCGCCGACCTCGCCGGCCAGGTTCTGCTCGTTCCAGATCTCGTACGCCTGCACCTTGCCGGCATAGCGACCGGAAACGCGGCGCATCATGTTGTAAAAGGCGTCGAGGCCACCCTGGGTCTCGGGCAGACCACCGCCCGCCTGCGCCCATTCGGGGGCTTTCACGACGCTGAGCAACACCCGCAACCCGGCCTTGTTGGCGGCGTCGATCTGCGGGTCGGTGATCGCGAAGTCGTAGAAACCCGGCTCGCGCTCGAAGTCGCGCCAGATCAACTGGACGCGCACCCAGCCGAAACCAGATTCCTTGATCTTGCCGATGGTCGCGTTGTTGAAGGTGCCATCGTTCGGTCCACCGACCAGGAAGGCGTTGTAGCCATACTCGATGTGCTTAACCGCGACCAGACCCTGGCCGCCACCGGGGATGAACTCGCCCGTCGGCGGGCTCGTCTCCGCCGCGCGATATTCGGCCCCGATGTTGAGGCGATTCGCGCGCTCTAGCCCCATCAGGCCGAGCAGGACGGCGTAGTTCGGGTCGGCGATCTCCGGGTGGAGCTCCCAGCGCCCGCGCTCGAAATACTGCACGGTGTAGGTTTTGCCATCGACCGCGTTCGTCTCGGTGAACTCTTCGGAGAGGGGGAAGCCGAAGTTCTGCAAGCCGCCGTATTTGTTCCAGAAGTCCAGGAATGCTCCGCCGAGGGTGTGGCCGGTATCGGCGAAGAACGCGCGCCCGTTATTCGGGTTCGCGATCGGCACGAACGGCGCTTCCGTGCGGCGCGTCTCGGTCACTTCATTGCCGACGAGGGTCAGCAGCACGTCGTACGGCTGGCTGTTCTCGGGGTGATACTCGAAGCGTGCACGCTCGAAATACTGTGTCAGGTAGGTCTTGCCGTCGGTCGAGACCTCATAATAGGTCTTCGTCAGCGGGAAACCGAAGACGAAGAGACCGCCGCGCTCTTCCCAATACTGGCGGAATCGACCGCTCAGGTAGTGGCTCGTCTCCGGGAAGAAATAGGGGTCGGTGGCGGCCGTGCTCGCCATCGCTTGTTCGGCCGGTTCCAATGGTGCCGCCGAAGAACTGGTCGCCGCTACGGGGAGCAATATGCCAACGATCATGAGCAGGGTCATGATAACTTTGGCCGACTTCCAGGGCTTGCTCATCAATCCCTTTCCTTACCTTACTCTCGCGTGCGCCGGGCACGCTTATTCGCCACTTCCCATGTCCGAGGTCGCCCAGCCCCGGCTGTCGCCGCTGTTCGCCGCCCACCTCCTCAGTTACACCAGACACCCCACCACACTCGTCAACTATCGGGGTGATCGCAACTCAGCGCGTTGCATCGCCCGTACAACGCCCGGTGCTGCGGGTGGTTGCGCCGTCTGCTAGATCGTGAACCGCAGGTTAATCCGCCCAAACCGTATCTCCGCACCCGGTGCGAGCGGTGTCGGGCGATCGATCCGGGTGCCGTTCACAAACGTGCCGTTCGTGCTTCCGAGGTCAGCGAGCCACCACCTCCCTTCATGCAATGTCAGGCGGGCATGCTCGCCCGACATATACGTATCGTTCAGGAATATATCGCTGCCCGGTCGTCGGCCCACCACCGCACCGGGACGCAGCGTAAATGTTGTTCCCGCAGGTAAACCACCTTCGGTATCCCCTTCCAGGACGAGTTGCGCGACCGCGCGTGGCGGCTCGGAGTTCGCCGCCGTTTGCCCCCCCGCCGTCGCGATCGAGACCATCCGCAACTCGCGCGCGATCGTTCGCGCGATTTGGAAGAGGAAAAAGTAGAGCAAGAAGACGAAAAGGACGCGCAGCAGGAGGATGAACCAGTCGAACGGTAAACTCATCGGTTCCCCCCCATCGGACGGCGGCGAACAAGCGCCCTACCGACCGGTGCGGCGCTTCTTTGCCCCTCACGGTTGCATCGCTCTTGGACTTTGTCTCCGACATTCGTCATCGTATCCTGAAGGGCGACATCATTCGTCACTCGTCATTCACTGCATATGTGTGCCGACCTGATAGGGGGCGAACTCAATTTGCAGCCCCCCGAGATCCAGCAGGTCGCCACCCTTGATGATGCTCTGCTGGATCGGTTGCCCATTCACCCGCGTACCGTTGGTACTGCCGAGGTCGTGGAGATGCCACTGTCCGTCGCGGAACTCGATCCTGGCGTGGTGTCGCGAGACATCGGTCGATTCGAGGACGAGATCGTTGTCGAGGCCGCGCCCGATCGTCGTAGCGACGGCGCGGATCATGAAGACGCGGTCTTTGCCCGGGCCGTTGAGCAAGCGCAGGGTTTGTGGCACCAGGCCGCCGCTCTGTTCGTGGATGACCCGGTAGAGCTCGGTGCGCTGGATACGGTCGCTATCGTGGACCGAGGGGCTCGCCCCCGCATTCGAGGTCGCGGTGACGTTGATCGAACGCCGTGACACCCGCTCGTCGCCGTTGATTTGCACCACCACGCGCCCGAGGGTCTGATACCCACGATCGGCGATCTCTTCGGCCAGCCAGCCTTCCATCTGCCGACTGAGCGGCAGGACGAAATCGGCGAAGGCGACCATATCCTGGGGATGCATCTCGACGCGATAATCGTTCGGGACGAGCGGCGCACCGACGGAGGCGATCCGCCCGTTTTCCATCGCCCGCTCCAGTTTCCGACCGATCTCGGCGGGTTGGATCGGGCTGCGGAAAAAGCGCATGATCGTCCCCTCGACGATCCGCTCGAAGAATTGCTCGAAGCGATCCATTCCTGCCACGTCCCGCCCCCACCGCGCTATCATGTCGCCACCGCAGGGCGTCGATCTGCCGAAGTATAGACCACAATTCGCGGGATAGGCAAAGATATGCAAGTACGTACGCGGATCAAGAACAATCTGTGGCGGTGACATACCCTATGAAGATCTCTTCGGTACTGGGCGCTAGCGCCCAGTGTGTAGACGATCTGACCCAAACCCGTTGCCGTTCAACGAAGGTTAACGCAGCACTTGCCTGTGCCGTACCACCGCGCGATACGCGCTCACGGTCTCCTTTTTGCCCTGTTCAGTTAATCGACCCGCCGTGCCCGGACGAGGATACGGTCGCGGGTGTATGATCTCGGGTGTGGAATCGCCCACGAGCGGGTTTCTTTTCGGAAGGGAACAGCGTGTTCGTTGTTGGCACTGCCGGGCATGTTGACCATGGCAAATCGACGCTGGTCAAGGCGTTGACCGGGATCGATCCCGATCGGTTGCGCGAGGAGCGCGAACGGGCGATGACGATCGATCTCGGTTTCGCTTGGTTGACCTTGCCGAGCGGTCGGCAGGTGAGCGTGGTCGATGTGCCCGGTCATGAACGGTTCATCAAGAATATGCTGGCGGGGGTCGGTGGTATCGACGCCGCACTCCTGATCGTCGCCGCCGACGAGGGGCCGATGCCTCAGACCATCGAGCATCTGGCGATCCTCAACCTGCTTGGTATCGCGCGGGGGCTCGTTGTCCTGACGAAGCGCGATCTCGTCGATGGTGATTGGCTCGACCTGATCCGCGAGGAAACGCGCGAATCCCTGCTCGGTACGACCCTGGCCGCCGCGCCGATCATGGCCGTCTCCGCGACGAGCGGCGCGGGTCTCGATGAGTTGCGCGTCGCGATCGATCGGCTGTTCGACGATACGCCGCCGCGATCGGCAACGGGCGCGCCGCGCTTGCCGATCGACCGCGTCTTCACGATCAGCGGCTTCGGCACGGTCGTGACCGGCACCCTCAGCGATGGCCCACTGACTGTCGGCCAGGAGGTTGAGATCATGCCCGGGGGCCTGCGCGGGCGTATCCGGGGGTTGCAGAGCCACCGGGAGAAAGTCGGTGCGGCGCAGCCGGGGAGTCGGGTCGCGGTCAATCTTGTCGGGCTGGCGGTGGAAGATCTACGCCGAGGCGATCTACTGACCATGCCGGGGGCCTTCGCCCCGACCGATCGCCTCGATGTGCAACTCAGCCTGACCGCCAATGCGCCGATCGAACTCGAACAGAATGACGAGGTCGATTTCTTTTTAGGTGCCGACGAACTCTCGGCGCATCTCACGTTGCTCGATACGCATCGTCTGCGCCCGGGCGAGACCGGTTGGGTGCAGCTGCGCCTCGCGCGCCCGGTCGCCGCGCAGAAGGGCGATCGGTTCATCGTGCGGCGACCTTCGCCCTCGATCACGATCGGCGGTGGGACGATCATCGATCCCGCGCCGCGTCGCCATAAACGATTCCACGACCCGACGCTCGATACATTGGCGACCCTGGCACTCGGCACCCCCGCTGAATTGCTGCTCCAGGCGCTCGCCGATGGTCCGCTCGATCGGAAGACGCTGGGGATGCGCGCCAACCTCGATGCGGAGAGCTTACGGGAGGCGCTGACCACGACGCTCGAACAGGGGACGATCCTAGCGCTGACCGGCGACCCGGCCGCGCCACGCCCGGCGGATGTCTTTGTCGCCGCCCCGATCTGGGCGACGTTAACGGCGCAGCTACGGGGACTGCTGACCGACTATCATGCGGCGTTCCCGTTGCGCTCGGGGATGTCGAAAGAGGAAGTCAAGAGTCGTCTCGCGCTGGCACCGCGCCTGTATGATGCGACCATCGTCGCCGCCCTGCGCGAGGGGCTGCTCGTTGAGGATGGCCCGGTCTTCCGCCTGCCCGCTCACCGGATCACGTTCACCCCCGCGCAACAGGCCCTTTGCGATCGTTTCCTCGCCGCGCTCCGCGCGCAACCGTTCGCCCCGCCCGCGCCCGCCGATTTCGGCGTGACGCCCGATCTCCTGGCCGCGCTCGCCGCGATCGGCATGGTGCGGCGGATCGATGAGTCGATCGTTTTTGCTACCGCGGCATACGAGGAGATCCTCGCCGCAACGCTGAGCATCATCGCAGCAGAAGGCGCGATCACCGTCGCGCGGTTCCGCGATCATTTCGAATCGAGCCGGAAATATGCGCTGGCCGTGCTCGAATATCTCGATCGCCTGCACATCACCCGACGCGTTGGCGATGAGCGCGTGCGCGGCGCGGCGCAACCGTGAGCCTCCCTCGTTCCCGGCGATGGCGGGGGGCTCGGGCTGTTTCCTCGACGAGGATTGTCCCTTGTGGCGCTGCCGGTTTGACGTAACCCCTCCTCGCCCAATAGACTACCGTGAGCAAACACACCGGCGGGTGCTCGTGGGGCATCGATACCTCGTGTACGCAGCCGAGTATTGTGAAAAGTAGGGGGAGGTCAGCGAGAGTGGGCAAAGATTTCTGGCTCATGTGGGGGCTCTTTTTGCTGTTCATTATTTTCGCCGCCGGGGCTACGGCGTGGGGTGGCTACGCCGATTTCTCGCTCTTCTGGCTGATCTCCGGCGTGATCGGCACGGTCGTGCTGATCTTTTATTTCCGCCGCGATGCCTCGCGGGCAAATAAGTAGGCCGCACCGGTGGCTCAGGGGCGCGACGTTGTAACCGAGGTCACTCGGCCGACCGAGGCGGCGCAGCGGCGTGCCATCCACATTTTCCTCGCCCCCCACTATGATGACGTAGCGCTGTCGTGCGGTGGCACGGTCGCCGCGCTCGCCGATGGTGGCGACCGCCCGCAGATCGTCACGGTCTTCGGCGGTGAACCCCCGGCGGATGATCTCACGGCCTTTGCGCGTTGGCAGCATGAGCGCTGGGGGACCGCTACGGGCGACACGATCGCCACGCGCCTGGCCGAGGACGAGGCGGCTGCCGCTATCCTCGGCTGCGACACGCAGACCCTGCCCTTCCTCGACGCGATCTATCGCGGCGATGGCTACCTCTCGGACGAGGCGCTGTTCGGGACGCTCCTCGCCGCAGACTTTCCCCTGGCGGAGCAAATTGTCACCGCTGTGATCGCCCTGCCCGCGATGAATTCACCGGCGGATACCGTAGTCTACGTCCCCCTGGCGATCGGTGACCACGTCGATCATCAGTTGGTTTATAGAGTGGGACGACTCCTGGCGGAGCGCGGCTGGCGGGTGCTGGCGTATGAGGATTTCCCCTATGTCGTCCTCGGGGATGCCGCCAACCGCCGTCACGCGGCCATCGCCGGTGAGATCGGCTCGCCACAGGTACGATCGATCGCGGCGACGCTGATGCGCCGCCTGGACGCAATCGCCGCGTATGGCTCGCAGCTGCCGGTCATCTTTCGCTTCACGGATGATTGGCGAGCGGCTGTTGTCGAAAGCGTCAGGGCTGTTGGCGGTGGAATTATGGCCGCTGAGCGCTTCTGGCCGCTGGATTCCCGAGCATAAGCAGCAGATTTGGGCTATATCGTGGTGGCGGTACGATCGTCTATACTTGGGTGACGAACGGTCCATTGGCGGGCGATCTCGGAGTGCCTTCGGGCATGACGGATATATCGGCTGCGTGTCAGGGTAATCTGGCGAAGGAGTGGGGCGAGGCGCGATGGCGAGGCAAGAACTGCGGCGACGCGATGCGTTGCCTTTCGGCCAGGTGACGGTGGATATCGTCATTCCGGTCTACAATGAAGAGGCCGCCTTACCGAAGAGCGTAGCGACGCTCCGCGACTACCTGAACACCTACTTTCCGTATGAGTGGCGCGTGATCATCGCGAATAATGCCTCGACCGATAATACGCTCGCGGTTGCCCGAGAACTCGCCGCCGCCGACCCGCACGTCTCCGTCCTGCATCTCGATCGCAAAGGCCGGGGGCGGGCGCTGAAAGCGGCGTGGCTGGCGTCCGAGGCCGATGTCGTGTCGTACATGGATGTCGATCTCTCCACGAATCTGCAATCGTTTTTGCCGCTGATCGCCCCGCTCGCGACCGGCCATAGTGATGTGGCGATCGGGTCGCGCCTCTTGAAGGGGGCGGTCGTCACGCGACAATGGAAGCGCGAGATCATCTCGCGCTGCTATAACCTGTTGATCAAACTCTTCTTCCGCAATCGGTTCTCCGATGCTCAGTGCGGGTTCAAGGCGGTGAAGCGGAGCGTCGCGCGCCAACTGCTACCGGAAGTTGAGAACAACGAGTGGTTCTTCGACACCGAGCTGCTGCTGCTGGCCGAAGAGGCCGGGCTGCGCGTTTATGAAGTTCCGGTCGATTGGATCGAGGATCTGGATAGCCGGGTCAAGATCGTCTCCACCGCGACGGAGGATATCAAGGGTCTCCTGCGCGTGCGTGCGCGGCGACTGCGCCAGCGCCGTGCCCTCGCCGTGAGTGGCGATTAAGCTTGCTGAGGCTTCATTGGGATCAGGCAAGTAGCGTTCCGATGGTGGGCGGGCGGCAGGAGCACCCGCCCACCATCGTGTATCGTCAGTGGAGGTAACGTCTACGCCCGTTGAGGCGTTGCTAACGAACAGGGACACGTTAGCGCGGGTGATTTTGTCGCCATTCAGGTGGGTCAAGTACAATCCTGTTCATCGCATATTGATCAGCGGCCGTGGACAGAGACCGTGGAGTAAAGCGTGGCGAGGGAATTGCCAATTCGCAAGGCGCGGGCGGGCGCACAGGCTGCCCCGAATGAGGGCCGCGATACCGAGCGTGGGCAAGCGAGCCAGCGCTCGATCGTCGCGGCTACCGCGACGGCCGGTGGGCCTACGGTCCTCGAAGCGCCAACGGATGTAGCCGCAACCGCTGCCGCGAGTGAGCGACACGCTGGCGCACCGGGCATAGACCCGGCGCTACCGCGCCGGCGGGCCGGTTTCCCAACCCGGATCACGCTCGAAGGGGTGCTGTACCTCCTGATCGGTTGTGCAGCGGTTCTGTCACGTTTCTGGAACCTCGGCCAGCAGGCGCAGCACCACGATGAGAGCCTGCACTCGTATTTTTCCTGGCTCTATTACGTCGGCTCGGGCTATACGCACGACCCGTTGATGCACGGCCCGTTCCTCTTCCATGTTGCCTCAATTTCGTACCTCATCTTCGGTGATAGCGATGCCTCTTCGCGCTACGCCGCTGCGCTCTTCGGGGCGGCGACGGTCCTCCTGCCATGGTTCTTGCGGCGCGAGTTGGGGCGCTGGGGGGCGTTGACCGCCTCGGTCCTGTTGCTGACCTCGCCCTCGTTCCTTTACTTCGGGCGCTTCCACCGCCACGATGTCTATTCGGCATTCCTGACCTTGCTCTTCTTCATCGCCATCGTCCGCTACGTGGCGAAGCCACGCCCGGCCTGGGCGATCACCGGGGCGGCGGCGTGGGCTTTCCTGTTCACGAATAAAGAAGACTTCTTCATCGTGACGGCGATCTTCGGCTCGGCGCTGGTCTTCGCGCTCCTCTGGCCCGCCGCGCGGCGTGTCCTTTTCCTCGGCGCGGGCTTCATCGTCGCGCTCGGTGTGGCGGCGAAGGTCTTGCCGAAACTGCTCGGCTGGCCGAGCTTGCCCGCGATCCCCTGGGATAGCCCGTCGAACGAAGCGATTAGGATGTATGTCATCGCCTTGATCGCACATCCGGTTATTCTCTTAGGGCTACTGTTGCAGATCGGCTTCATCGTGCTGACGGTTCAGTTATTCTCCTCGATCTCTGCGGGGAAGACCTGGGCCGAAGGCTTATTCGGTCGGTTCTCGGCGGGTACGCCGATGGCGGCAGCGCGCGAACTCTTCTCCAACAAGCGGGTGCTGACGATCGCGGCGGCGACGTTTGTCGGGATCTATGTCGTCCTCTATACCAGCATGTTCACCAACCTCGGCGGGATCTTCACCGGCTCATTCGGGGCGATCTTCTACTGGCTCGGTCAGCACGATGTGCGCCGCGCCGAGCAACCGTGGTTCTACTACCTGCTCCTGTTGCCGCAGTATGATCCGTTATCGGTGATTCTGGGCCTGGTCGGCGTCATCCTGACCGGCTGGCGGCTGCTGGCGCATCGCCTCTTGCGGCGTGTCGAAGGGCCATTCCCGTTTGTGCGCGGCCTGCTGGCCTATTGGACGCTGGCGACGATCGCGATCTATTCCTGGGCGGGCGAGAAGATGCCCTGGATGGATATTCACATGGTTCTGCCGCTGCTCCTCTTCACCGCTACCCTGCTCGGTACGGCCCTCGAAAAGCTCTTCCTCCTCGGTCGAGAGCGGCTGGCGCAGCCGGTTGCCGATGGTGAGGAAACCGGCGTCGCGGTCGGGCGTGCGCGGGCCGGGTCGCCCCGTTCGCCCTTGGTGGTTATTGCGGCCCTCCTGGTCGCCGTTGGCGGCTGGTTCTTCGGCGCGGCGCGGCTGAGTATGGGCGGGCCGGGCGCGGAAGGGCGTGGCTGGTGGCTCTTGCTCTTACCTTTGGTGGTCGCCGTGGCGATCGGCGTGGGCTATGGCCTCTGGGCGGGCTGGACGCGGGCCGGCCAAACGCTGCTCCTGGCGTTTACCGCGGCGCTGTTGCTCTTTCACGTCCATGCCGGTTGGGCGCTGGCGTTCCAGACCGGTGACGTGCCGAAAGACCTCCTGGTCTATGTGCAGTCGTCGCCCGATGTGACCCGCGTCTCGCATGAGTTGGAAGAGTTCTCGCGACTGAAAACCGGCGGATTGGGCCTGTCGGTGCTGTACGATGACAATACTTCCTGGCCGTTCCAGTGGTATCTCCGCAATTACACCAATAAGCAGTATTTCGGCTGCACGCCGGGCGCGAGTTGTACCCTCGTCGATCCACCGGCGGAGGATGTCGCGGTCGTGCTGGTCGGGAACGATAATCTGAGCACGCACCCCGAATTGACCTCGCTCCTCAGCAACTATCAGGCGACCTCCTACGCGATGCGCTGGCATTTCCCGGAGGAGGTCTATCGGACCTTCGCCATCGCGCCCGAACTGCCACCGGGCTACTGGAGCGCCTGGGCCTATCAGGAGCAGCCGCACGATCTGCGGGCGGTCTTCGGCAGCGTCATGTCGTCGCTGATCACCACCGCGACGCCCGATGGTCAGGCGAAACTCTTCCGCTTGCTGACCTATCGCGAACTCGGTGCGCCGCTCGGCTCGTACGACTTCACCGTTTTCGTTCGCAAGGACCTGGTTCCCGAGTACAACACGATCCGCTACAAGTAGCTCGCGGGGTAGGCGTTCCCTGATCTGTCGTCTGCTTCCGCCATTCGCTCGCCGCGCAGGAGGATTCTCTTCCCATGCTCGATGTCAAGCAGCCTGCCACCACCGTAAACACCCGCGACGAGCGCCCCGGTGCGCCCCTGATCGATCAGCCCGCCGCCGACCCGACCCTCGATCGCGCGATCAGTCTGGGGCGGATCAGCGGCGAAGCCCTCGCCTGGGTGGCGGTCTTATTCACCGCGATCCTCATCCGCCTCGCCAGCCTGGGCTCCGACGCGCTCAACCCCGATGGCGCGCATCACGCCTATGCGGCGTATTCGCTGTTCCGCGGCAGCGGTGCGGCGCTCGATAGTTCCGTGGGCGGCCCCTTCGCGGTGATCTTCGGCGCGTTGCTCCTCTTCCTCTTCGGGATCAGCGATCAGGTAATCCGTCTCGGTCCGGCGTTGGCCGGGATCGGCGCGGTGGCCCTGGTGTTGCCGCTACGACCGTATCTCGGGCGTGCTGGCGCGTTGCTGGCGGCGCTCTTGTTGGCGATTTCGCCCAGCGTTGTCTACTTCTCGCGCGCGGAACAACCCGATGCTTATGCCACCTTCTTCGCCATGCTGCTCTTCGTCGCGTTGCTGCGGACGTTTGATCACGGACGTCGCGGTGACATGATCCTCGTGGGCGCGGCGGTGGCGTTCCTCTTCGTCGCCGCGCCGGTTGGGCCGACGCTCCTGTTACTCTTCCTCGCTGCGACGCTACTCATCTGGGTGCGCGGGCGCGCGACGGCCATGACGGAGGGCGAATCGACCGATACGGGCGCGCGATCGTTCGGCGCGCCAGGGTTGTTCGCGGCCACCCGCAGCGGTGGTCTCATCGCGTTGCTGGTCGCGGTCGCCATCCTGTTCCTGGTCTTCAGCGCGTTCGGTGCCGTGCCGGGTAATCTCGCCAGTGGCCCGGCGGAATGGCTCGGCGCTTGGATCGTCAGCCTCACCGGACCGGGC
>DATCMP010000869.1:0-13975 GCA_036563365.1 Thermomicrobiales bacterium | reverse complement strand
ACGTTCATCGACGTGCAGACGGAGATCGAACTGACCGAGGTGCCACCGGTCGCGGCCTGGCAACGAGCGTTGGCAAACCGCTCATGAAGTACGAAGTACGAACGACGAAGTACGAAATAGCACCGCGTTACTTCACTTCGTACTTCGTCGTTCGTACTTCGTACTTTTGCCCTTCAGGGTGCTTCGTCGCATGGTTTGATTGGCGAAGATGATGTACGTGACCAGCAGTGTTGCGGCAAAGGCCCACCACTGGATCATGTAGGCGAGGTGGGTGCCGTCGCTGAGATCCGGCACACCCTCGGATTTTGGCAGGGTTTGATTATCACCCGAAGGGAGCCGCTGCACCCAATAAGGGAGGAGCGGATACGGTAGTTGTGCGCTGATCGCCGGGATGTCGATCTGCGCGAACGTGCCGGGATCGGTCTTGGTATCCCCTTGTGTATGCGATTCGTTGACCAGGCCCTCGATCACGGCCCGCTCGTTCTGCTGATAGACGCGGCGGCTGGCCTGATCCGCCTCCTGATACGGTATCCAGCCGCGATCGACCAGCAGATACGTATCGCTGCCATCGATCCGCAGCGGGGTCAGCAGATGGACCCCGGCCTGCCCATCGAACGAGCGATAGCGCAGTTCCACCTCGTGGGCGTAGTCCCAGGTGCCGCGTACGCTGACACGGCGGAAGGTCAGGGTTACCGGATCGGCGTTCGCCGCCGTCTGGGCATCGAGCGGCAACGGCGGGGCGTTGATCTGCCGCGTGATCGCGGCGTTCGCCGCGCGACGGCCCTCTAGGCGATGGAGTTGCCAGACGCCGAGGCGCACCATCACCCCTACGGCGACGAGCACCACGATCGTCACCACGAGCCAGCGCCCGCGAAAGAGATTGGGCCAGAAACCGGGCACAAAAGCAAAGCCAGCGCGGCGTCTACGCGGCACGCCATAGACGCCACCGCGCATCCGATTGGTTTTTGGTGTCGGGCTTATACGCAAGGGTTCACCTACTGGTTGGTTCGATATTTTCGTTTGCCGACCCGAAGATTTGCGGCGCGATCAGGGCGATCAGCGCCAAGGCCGTTGGCAACTGCTCTTGTCGCAGCCACTCCGGCTTGAGCCAGAAACCGGGCAGGATCGCCGAATGGTACCGCCCTTCCTGATCGAGCGGCACGGGTTCATACTGCCCACGCTCATTCAGTCGGTAGAAGTCCGCCCGCTGCCGACGCGGGCGAGGATCGAAGAGCCAGTATTCGTTTATGCCAACCTCTTGATACTCATAAAATTTGTCCGCGCGATCGCGCCGCAGACTCTCCTCCGAGACGATCTCGATCACAAGATCGGCAGGACCGGTGAGGCCATCCGCAGTCACACGGTCGAGATGATCGCGGGCAATGAACAAGATGTCAGGCTCGCGCACCGGCCCGTCTGAGGCAAGGCGCATCTCATAGGGAGCGGAGCGTACGATCCCGAGGCGAAGCCACTCGGCGAAGAGCGTGATCAGGGTACTGAGAAGATTGGCAAGGGCCTGATGCCGCTCTTTGGGTGACATGAAGATGATCGCCTCCCCGTCGGCCCACTCCGCGTGGGCGCTCTCGTCCACGCGCGCCGCGAACTCGGCGTAGCTCAGCCTCAGGTGCTGCTCGCGGTCGGGGAGCATCACGAGCTGTTCGGGCACGGCGACCATCGATCCCTCCTCACCGAACGGCGGCACAAAAGCAACCACCGCGCGTACTTGTCTCTACTCATTGTATGGTAACTCGCCCGGGCGTCCCAGAGGATGGGGCTCAGTAACCGGCTACAGCACCGAGGGTATCGTGGCGGCGGGCACGCAATTCGGCGCGGCGGGTGCGCGCGGCATGGCGCAGCAAGGTAAGGCCAAGGGTGGCGGGGATGATCGGGGCGAACCAATCGGGGCCGAAGTCATTGTCGAGGCCGTGGGCTGAAGACACGGTACCGGGCACGAATTGCCCGGAGAGGATGACCGTCTGGCCCGGCGCGCTGGGTATGGTGAGATCGGCGCGTGGCTCGGCGGAGACAGCGAGCGTGACCGTGCCGGGCGGCACGGTGATTGGTGTGAACGTGGACGCGGCATCGCCGCTCCCGGTGGCGGTCAAACCGCCAAGGTTGTAGAGACGGCGTTCGCTATCGACCAGCCAGACGATATAGTGCGGCGCTACCTGATCGCCGCTCGTCCGGTTCTGACCCGGGGGGAGATTGGTTGGCAGGCCCCGTAGGTTGACGCCCACCGTCACACGATTGCCCTGGCGCTCGATCTGGACCGTACCGGAGGCGCGCGGGTAGGCGGGGGTCGGATAGAGCGCGAGGCTCTCCGATGCCGCCGCCCCGGACCGCAAGCTGGGGCTGAGTAGGAGCACGAGAACAACGACCAGGAGAGCGATACGCATCGGCCGAACCTCGACTCGCCACTGACGATCGGTCGCGGATACCGCTATCCGCCCTGGCGCAGCATAGCCGATGGCGGTTGTGTTCTGGTAGAGGCCGGGTAGGGGCGTGGTCAGGCTAGTTCGGGAGCAATGATGGGCCACCTTCGACCTGATAGATCGCCGGGGCGGCACCGAACTCGCGGATCATCCCACGCTCACGGCCGAGAATCCGTCGTTCTTCTGCCAATCGCGCATCGGTCGAGAATGCTTCGAGCAGGCGCTGCTTTTCCCAGTTGTAGATCGGCAGATAATGGGCCACGAGATATGAGGCGGCGGTCGAATCATCCGGGAAGACGATCGGCTCGCGCTGGATGTCCGTCAACTCGGCCAGATCGTCCAGGAAACTGTCGAAGTCATCCTCAACCACCGCACGCAAGACTTCCAGCACGCGCGGATCTTGTTCCTCTTCATCCAGCAACTCGACCTGCGCCGTCAGATACCCCGATTCGTAGCGCACATTGAGCATCTGATAGCGCGAGGTGCCGCGCGTCACCAAGTTATAGCGACCGTCTTCCATCCGCACATGACGCACGATCCGGGCAACTGTGCCGATTTCATGCGGAATATCGCCCGCCCCTTCGATCGCGCCGGGCCGCATCAGCGTGACCCCGAAGGAACGATTCCCTTCGAGACAGCGCTCGATCATCAGCTTATAGCGTTCCTCGAAGATATGCAGCGGCAGCGGCATCCCCGGAAAGAGGACAACGTTGAGGGGAAAGATTGGCAGTTCCAATATCGTCGCCGGTTTATCCATCGCCGCCCTCGCGTTCGTCGAGCCCCCAGCAGATCGCCTAGCACAGAGTATAGCCCTGCCACGAAGTGCTGAGCAATCAGTTCAACTGTTGTCTGACCGCGGCGTCGTCGCCAACGACCCACGGCAATCACGCCCGGCGACCTCGGCTGACAGCGTAGCGTTCATATACTAAAATTCCGGTACATCTACGGCACGCACGAAATATGGAGTACGGATGAGTCACGCGGAACTCGAGGAACGACCAGCCCAGGCGCAGCGCCATCGTTACCCCGCCATCGCCGTGGATATGATCATCTTCACGGTGGGTGAGAACGATCTGATGGTCCTGTTGATCCAGCGGGCTGGTGCGCCATTCGCGGGCCACTGGGCTTTCCCTGGCGGCTTCGTTGACCCGGATGAATCGCTCGACGAGGCAGCCGCGCGCGAACTGCGCGAGGAGACGAGCGTCAGCGATGTCTACCTCGAACAGCTCTACACCTTCGGCGAGCCGAAGCGCGATCCGCGTGGCCGCGTGATCTCGGTCGCCTACTTCGCGTTGCTCCGCCAGCCGCTCGCTGTCGCCGGTGGCGATGACGCGGCTGACGCCCGCTGGTTCCCGCTCAGCGCCTTGCCGCCGCTCGCCTTCGATCACGCGACGATCCTCGATTATGCGCTGGCACGGGTACGCAACAAAGTCGAATACACCAATGTCGTCTACAGCCTCCTGCCGGAGACGTTCACGCTGACCGAACTCCAGCGTGTCTACGAGATCATCCTCGGTCGGCACATCGACAAACGCAATTTCCGCAAGAAGATCAACTCGCTGGATCTGGTCACGCCGACCGGCGAGGTGCGACGCGATGGTGCCCACCGCCCCGCGAAGCTCTATCACTTCCGCTCACGCGAGCCGCGCATCGTCGAAATCTTCTGATCTGAAATGTTGGTGCGATTCGGCTATTCTGTAGCAGAAGTACCGCCTCGGTACCACCCAGCACCGCACAAGAACTGTACGTATACTCCACAATTGTCTTGCTCATCGGGACTCTTTTCCCATTGGCCTCCGTACTCTACTCCATTATCCTGAATACCACGCGCTGTGACAGCACGGCGGGTGACCAGAGACAACTGTCCCATTAATCCGTATAATCACGGCATCAGCGACGTAGAAAATTTGCCATACTGTCAACACATCCCGCCAACGCTGGTTCGTCGCGGGGGCACTCCTGGCAAACGCCGCTGATTACGGGTAACCAGTCTCTCGGGTTGGAGAAGGGTTCTATGCGTACAGGTTACCGCTTACGCTATCGGCACCTCGGCGCGTTGGTCGCGACGATGATCGTACTCATCCTGATACCGGTACTGCCGGTGAGTGCCGCGCCGATCACGCGGGAGCAGGCGCTCACCACGCCGACCGCGCCATTCCCCGGTGCCGTTACCTTCCGCATCTTCGCCACGCGCGAAGGCTTGGTTGGCGGGACGACGGCCAACGGCCACGTGATCAAAGAGCGCGATCGTTTCGTCGCCCTACCCTCGCGCTCAGCCCTAGCGAAGAAAGACGGCTACGACAAGCAGGTATTGATTTCCTATAAGGGACGTCAGGCTGTGGCACCGGTCTGGGATGTCGGCCCGTGGAATATCAAGGATAACTACTGGGATAGCGAGGCTTCGCGCGTGACCGGCAAAGGGCTACCGCGCGGCTGGCCCGCCGCCCAGTCGCAATACTTCGATAAATATAGCGCCGGCGTCAGCGATAAAGGCTACAATGTCGCCAATCCGGCGGGGATCGACATCGCCGATGGCACCTTCTGGGACGATCTGAAGATGGTCGGTTCCGACTGGGTCGACGTGACGTTCCTCTGGCTCAGCCCGGGCGGGGCCTACTTCACGCAACCGATCGCGCCCCAGGTACGCCAGCCGGTCGCGCCGTTCACCTCGACAGCGGACAAGCGCTACTTCGCGGAGAGCGGTCATGGTCTGGCCGAGCCGTTCAAACGTTACTGGGAGGCGAATGGTGGGCTCGCGCAGTTCGGCTTCCCCCTGACCGAGCCGTTCACCGAGCAGAATATTGATGATGGGAAATCGTACACGGTGCAATATTTCGAGCGCGCCCGCTTCGAGCATCACCCCGAGGCGAAAGATCCGCAGTATCAGGTCTTACTCGGATTCCTGGGAAAGAGCTTCCACCCGCCGGATGCGGCGACCACGGCGAAAGAAGGCGCGCGGTTCTTCGCCGAAACGGGACATAACCTCAATGGGACATTTCGCACCTACTGGGAAGCGAACGGTGGCCTGGCGATCTACGGTCTGCCGATCAGCGAAGAACTCAAAGAGGTCAGCCCGACCGACGGCAAGACCTACACGGTCCAGTACTTCGAGCGGGCGCGCTTCGAGCTACACCCGGAAAACACAGCACCGTACAACGTCCTAATCGGCCAACTCGGGCGGCAATTGCTCGACCTGCGCGCCGCCTTCCCGGCTCGCTAACGCGCGCCGCGCATCTGCCGCTTCTCAGTCGGGCGGCAGATGCGCGATGTCGTTGCGCCGGATGAATGTCGCGGTCTCACCAGCCGCCCATCGTTCGGGGACGATCTCGACTTCGGTGATGGCGCAGTTGGCAATCCGCATATGCTCGCGCGGCCAGCGATCGCCCGGTTCGCGCAGCAGATGGACGATCGCCCAGGCCAGCGCCCCGCCGTGCGACACGACCGCAACCGGTTCCACGGCATCCCGATGCTGCGCGATCAGCCAGTCGATCTCGGCGGCGACACGACGGGCGACCTCCCCGCCACTCTCGCCACCCGGCCAGGCGAAAGCGACACCATCGGCGTGGAAATCCTGTGACTGCTGCGGGAAGCGCGTACCCCATTCATCGAATGTCAGACCCGCCGCGCTGCCGACGTTAATCTCGGCTAACCCTGGGCGCGGCACCGGCACGAGGCCGACCGCCGTGCCGATGATTTGCGCGGTCTCGAACGCACGAATGAGCGGGCTGGTATAGAGGGCATGCAGACGACCACGCTGTGCCAGCACGGCGGCCAACGCTCGCGCCTGCTGGCGACCACGCGCGGTCAGCGGGTCGTGTTCATCCTGCAATTGTCGCGCAATATTGCCGACCGTTTCACCGTGTCGTAGCAGCAACAGTTGCATCAGCGTGCCCTCGATGTGCTATTCCTCACTCTGGCCTAACGCCACCGCCTCCTCCGGTTCGGGGGAGAGATGGCCGATCTCGTTGCGGCAGACAAACGTCACCGCCTGCTCGTCAGCATCGATGGTGACTTCCGTCAATGAGCAGTTGTGAAGCTGATGCTGGGGCCACTGTTCGCGCGGTTCGCGCAGGAGATGATCGATCATCCAACTCAGCGCGCCGCCGTGGGAGACGATCACGACACTGCCCCCTTCGAGTCGGTGCGCGCTGATGATCGCGTCAACCGCCGCCGCGACGCGTGCGGCGAGTTGCAGGCCGCTCTCGCCGCCGGGCCAAACGAAATTCGGGCCGGCGGCGTGGAATTGCGCGGCACTTTCCGGGTTACGGGCGGCCCATTCTTCGAACGTCGAGCCGGCCGCTTCGCCGACATTGATCTCGGCCAAATCGTCGAGGGGGATCGGTGCCAGCCCGATCGCGGTGCCGATGATCTGCGCCGTCTCCAACGCCCGGATGAGGGGGCTGCTGTAGAGGGCACGGATATCGCCGCGCTCGGCTAACAAGGCGGCGACCTCGCCGGCCTGTCGCCGCCCCCGCTCGGTGAGGGCGTCATCGTGGGATTGCAGCCGCCGACTCAAATTCCCGGCTGACTCGCCATGTCGCACCAACAGGAGTTGCATCACTCGCCCTCATGCCTCTGTCAGGATCATCCCGCCGCTGCGGGTGACGACGATCGTGTGCTCGAACTGCGCCGCCCAACCACCATCGACCGTCCGCACCGACCAGCCATCGGCGTCGTAGGCGACGCGCGACGAACCCTCGACCAGGATCGGCTCGATGGTGATCACCAGGCCCTCCTTGAGGAGCGGGCCGGTGCCGGCTCGACCGACGAACGGCACCGATGGTTCTTCGTGCATCCGGTGACCGAGGCCGTGACCACTGAACCCGCGGATGAGGTTAAAACCGCGCTGCTCACCATACCGCTGCATCGCGTGGCTGATGTCGCCGACACGCCTGCCGGTAATGGCGGCCGCGATCCCCGCCTCCATCGCCCCGCGTGTGGTATCGATCAACCGCTGCCGACGCCCGCTGATCGCGCCAACCGGCACCGTGATATTCGCGTCGCCGCAATAGCCGTCGAGGCGCATCCCAGCGTCGATACTGATGATGTCGCCCTGGCGTAACGCTTGGCCGCCCGGCACGCCATGCAGCACCACGTCGTTGACCGAGGTATTGATACAGCCGGGGAAGCCAGCTTCGGTGCGAAAAACCGGTTCGGCCCCGAGGCGTTCGAGGTACGCCGCCGCATGGGCATCAAGCGCGCCGGTCGTCACGCCGGGCTGCACCAGCAGGGCGAGTTCGCGCAACAAGAGCGCGGTTTCACTACTGGCGCGGCGCAGGCCCGCAATATCCGCAGGTTTCTTCACGACCATGATGCCGACCTTTCCACTTTCGACCGCAGGCTTTCGTTGAAAGATAGTACAAAGATAGTACCATGAAGGCTGGATTATCTGCTCCGCACAACGGCACTGCTGAATATCGACAGAGCGTGGTGGTGTGAACGTGGACATCGACCCCTTCCTCGCGGTCCGCTCACCATCGATCACGGCTGGGCAGGGCCGAAACGATGATACCCGTGCGACAATAGGATGATGAAGACCGTCATAAGCGGTACACCACGGCACATATATGAGGAGTGGTCTGTTGAGCAGCAACACCGAGTCACCAACCCGCGTAACAACCTTACCGAACGGCCTGACAATCCTGACCCGCGAGATGCATAGCGCCCCAATCGCCACCTTCTGGGTCTGGTACGGCGTCGGCGCGCGCAACGAGACGCCCGGCATCACCGGGATCTCGCATTGGGTCGAACACATGCTCTTCAAAGCGACCCCGAAGATCGGGGCGGGCGAGATCTTCCGTCTCGTCAACAAGAACGGCGGCACCCTCAACGGCTTCACCTCGCTCGATTACACCGCCTATTACGAGACCCTCCCCGCCGACCGCCTCGATCTGGCGATCTCGATCGAGGCCGACCGGATGATCAACGCCCGCTTCGACCCCGACGAGGTCGCCTCCGAGCGCACGGTGATCATCTCCGAGAAGCAGGGTGGCGAGAACTCGCCGCTGACCCACCTGCGGGAAACGACGGTCGCCGCCGCCTTCCGTATCCACCCGTACCGGCAAGGGGTGATCGGCTACCTCAGCGATCTCCAGGCGCTCACACGCGACGATCTCTACAACCATTATCGTACCTACTACGCGCCGAATAACGCGACTGTCGTGGTCGTCGGCGACTTCAACACCGAGGAGCTCGTGGCGCGGATCGAGGCGGCGTTCGGCGGGATCCCGCGCGGCAGCACCATCCCGACCGTTCGCCCGATTGAGCCGACGCAAGAGGGCGAACGGCGGGTCGTGGTGCGCCGACCGGGGCCGCTGCCGCACTTCCTCGCCGCTTACCACGCGCCGCAGGCGGATAACCCGGACGTCTTTCCGTTGATGGTTCTCGATGCGATCCTCAGCGGCGCGGGCTCGATGGGGATGTCCGGCGGCGGGGCGAATCTCGGGCGCTCGTCGCGCCTCTATCGCGCGTTGGTCGAGACGGAATTGTCGTCGGGAGCCTCCAGCGGCTTCAGCCTGATGCGCGATCCGTACCTCTTCAGCATCTCCGCCGGGTTACGACCGCATGTCAGCCTGGACGAGGTCGAGCGGGTGATCTTCGAGCAGGTCGATCGGCTGCGCGATGAACCGGTCAGCGACGAAGAGATGGCCCGCGCGTTGAAAGGGATCCGCGCGCAGTTCGCCTACGCCAGTGAGGGTGTGACCAGCATCGCCTACTGGCTCGGCAGCCTCAGCAAGATTTATACGCACACCCTTTACGACCAGTTCATTGGCCGCTTCGCCACGGTCACCGCTGCCGATGTGCAGCGTGTCGCCCGGCAATATTTGGCCCCGGATAATCGCACCGTCGGCCATTTCATCCCTACCACGCCGGGCAGCGATACACCAGGCTCGTCAGGGATGGGCGATGTCGCCGCGCTCTGGACGCCGAGTGAGCGACGCTGGCTCAATGAGCCGAGCCAGGAACAGGCCGCAATGACGCTCCCCGACGATATTTCCATCGATGATACGTCGCGAAGCACAAGCCCGCTGTCCACGCACACACCGGGCGATGCGGGCATACCGACGTCCGGCACACCCCGCGTGAACTTCTTGCGCCGCGTGCTACCGAACGGAATCGTGATCCTCGGCAATGAGCGCCCCGAGTCGGCAGCGGTCGTCTTACGGGCACGCTTGCGCGCCGGATCGCTCTACGACACGGCTGCGACGGAGGGTTTGGCACGCCTCACGGCGGTGATGTTGCAACGTGGCACGGCGCATCACACCTTCACGGAGTTGAATGCGATCACCGATGCGCTCGGGGCGTCGATCGGCAGCGAGCCGAGTCGCTTGATCGTCGACTTGCGGGTGCGCTGCCTCGTCGAGGATTTCGTCCAACTCGCGGGCCTGCTCGCCGACGTTATCCGGCGCCCGACCTTCCCCCAAGCGGAACTGGACAAGGTCCGCGGCCAAACCCTCACCGGTATCTTGCAGGGCGATCAGGACACGCGCACCCTCGCCGAGCGCGGCATGAGGAAGTTGGCATACCCGGCAGATCACCCGTACTCGCGCTCGACCATCGGGACGAAGGAGTCGGTAACGTCGATCGATCGCGAGGCGCTCGTCGCTTTCCATCGGGAATACTACCGCCCCGATCTCCTGTCGTTCTCGGTCGTCGGCGGTGTGTCGTTCGATGACGCGGTGGCGACGATCGACGGCCTGTTCGGCGATTGGGCTGCCGAGGGCTTGACGCCACCATTCGCGATCCCGCCGGCGGCGTTGCCCACCGCTCCCCAGCGGCACGAGGCGACTCTGCCCGGCAAATCGCAGTCGGACATCACGATCGGGCACCCGGCGATCCCGCGCACGAACCCCGACTATTACGCGCTCGAACTCGCCAACCTGATCCTCGGTCGCTTCGGCCTGGGGGGACGACTCGGCAAGAGCGTGCGCGAGACGCAAGGGCTCGCCTATTCGACCGGCAGCAGCCTCGAAGGTGGGATGGGGCCGGGGGCGTGGGTCGCGCGCGCCGGGGTTTCGCCCGCGAACGTCGAACGCGCCATCGAGAGTATCATCGCGGAGGTGGAGCGGATCCGCAGCGAACCGGTCGCGGAGGACGAGTTGGCCGATGCCCAGGATTACCTCACCGGTTCGCTGCCCCTCGGGCTCGAAAGCCAGGATGGCGTGGCGCGCGTCGCCTTGGATATCGAGTTCTACGGCCTGGGGCTCGATTACCTCGACCGTTATCCCGGGATCATCCGCGCGCTGACCCGCGAAGAAATTCAGGCGGCAGCCCAACTCTACCTCCATCCCGATCGTGCGGTAGTTTCGGTGGCAGGTCCGCCAAAAACGATGACCGAAGAGTAAGGGGGCAAGACGATCAGCCCGATGCCATAACGGGGGCAACGAGAGGGGCGCGGAGACATTGGCTTGTCCCCGCGCCTCTCTCCAACGGACTTTGTCCACGTTCACACTGCGGCCGCCAAGCATGTGCAATCGATAAACCCGCGGCAACTCTATGCCCGCGCGGCAGTTATCCCCAGGAGAGCGGACTTATCCCCAGGCACGGATCAGTTATCCACAGGTGGATAAGTTCTATCCGGTCTGTTCTAGATCGAAATTGATCGTCCCACTGCGCTTTTTCGCACCATGACGCCAAGGTTGGCGATCGAAAGGCGCTGCGAAGCAGAACGAAAGTGATCATAATCGTTGTGGATAACTCTGGGGAAACTGGGGGATAACCGCTGTGGATTGGGGATAACGGTGTGTACAGATCGTGGGTGAGATGGGTACAAGCAGGGAGGTGCTGCGGTTATCCTCCACAACGCCCAGGAATGTGTACAACTTATCCCCGCCGATCGGGGGCGCTTTTTCCGCGCCAGGGTTAGCGGATCGAGAGTTATCCCCAGTATCCACAGCCCCTACTATCTATTACGGTTTTTAACCCTGATCTTATTCAATTAATTAAGAGGACCGCGGGACGCAGTGACGTATGCGCCTTCCCCCAATCCCGTGTTGATAAGTACACGCCACTCCGGAGCAGGACAGCGCCTTGTCCTGTCCGGTGTGCAAAACCTGAAGATCGCATTGTCCGCTACGCCTCTGCATGGGATGGGATAGAACGCTGATGTTCCCTGCTATACTCGGCAGCATGAAATCATGAGCCTGAACGGAGCGATTCATCATGCTGCTCGCGCTATGCCGGTGACGGTTCATATGCTGACGGGCACGAGGGATGCGAGTATCGTCGTCGGGCGACCTGCAGCCCCGTGGTGGCCGGAAGCGCGATGCTGGAGAAAGGCTTGGACACAGCGGTCGAGGGAGGCAGCCAGACTTCGGCGGCGGGCGGGCGGTAGAATATCGCTATGGTGACCGTGGGGATAACGCGATCATCGGCTATACGCGCCGACGGTAGGCTACACGTTTACTACCGCACCACCCGTATACCGGCGCAGTTCGCGGCGCAGTCGACCAGCGCCGCAATAACCTCCGTCGCTCGCGATCTCGATTTGCCCATTCGGTCGGGTGTGGGAGGCAAACCGATAGACGAAGATCGGTTCGCACGGAACGGTGTAGGCCACGGTTACCAACAGGGCGTAGGGGCAGGCACCCATGTTGCGGTGAGCGGCTTGCAGGGCACCGTACACGAGCGATCAGCCTTATCGACCGGATCGGCCCGTTCGCCTCGTCCTGGTGCCTCACAAGCGTCGTGGCGGGTACTGCTGCCCCTGATATCGCTCGTCTAGACGTCCCATGATCCCTCGCTACGTCGATCTGCCGAGTTATCCCCAGGTTATCCACAATGAGGAAAGTGTTGCATGACAGAGCTATTCACAGCGGACGAGGATAGGTTGCACCGAAACGAACTGACCCTCGCGGTTGATCTCGGCGGCACGAACGTGCGCGCCGCCGCGATCCTGCCCGATGGGACGATCGCCGCGCGTAAGCAGGTGCCGACGGGTGCCGAAGCGGGCCTGACCGGTGTCATGGAACGGGTGGCCGAGGCGGTGGCGAGCGTCGCGGAGGAGGCCCGTGTCCCGGCCACTGCACCGGTCGGTCTTGTGCTGCCCGGTGTGCTGAACCCGCTCACCGGCTTTCTTACCATGGCACCGAATCTCGGCTGGCGTGATCTGCCGATTCGCGATCTGATGGCTGAGCGTCTCGGTCGCTCGGTGGCGATCGGCAACGACGTCAATGCCGGGGCGTTTGGCGAGTGGCACTATGGCGCCGGCCAGGGGACGCGCGACTTCATCTACATCGCTTGCGGCACCGGTGTCGGCGGCGGGATCATCACCGACGGTCGGCTGCTCCTCGGACGGGATGGTTTGGCGGGCGAGGTCGGCCACATGGTGGTTACCCTCGATGGGCCTCGGTGCAATTGCGGCGGTCACGGCTGCCTGGAAGCTTATGCCGGCGGCTGGGCGATCGAAGCGGCCGCACAGGGGTTGCTCGACGCCGGTATCCCGAGCATCCTTACGGACCTGATGGAGGAGCGCGGCGAGCAGCTGAGCGGACCGCTGATCAACTATGCCGCCGAGCATGACGATGGCTTGGCGATCGAGGTATTGTCGCGTGCCGGTCGCGCGCTGGGCTTTGCCGTTGCCTCGCTCGTGCATCTCTTCAATCCCGAGGTGGTGGCGATCGGCGGTGGTGTCATCAGTGCCGGTCCATTCCTCTTCGACCCGATGCACGAAGCGCTCGCCGAGCACCTGATCGAAGGATTCGGGAAAGATTTGCGTGTCATCCCCGCTGAACTTGGTCAGGATTCGGGCTTGCTTGGGGCGGCGGTGCTGGCGCAGCGCGGACGGTAAGCGTCACGCCGCATCGCTGAAACCGACGCTCGGCAACAGTCTGCCACGCGCCCGACCCCGTGCGGATCGAAGTTACCCCGACGGAGACACTCCCGGTTGGCACCATCCACGAGGCTACGGCGTATGTGGTGCTGAGGGGCGCGCCAAGCGCCATACCGCGCTTCGTCGCGGCTTTGCTGGTGGGAGATGCCGATACCGTTCGTACTGCGCGGGTGGCATTTCCTGCCGCGCGATAGGAAAGGGGATCATGCCAAATGGGACCGCATGATTACGGCTTCGGGCCGCACTGGGATTTCTCGTGGTTCTGGCCGCTGATGATTGTCTTCTTCTGGTTCGGCGGTTGGCGCCGTTTCGCCGGGCATCGCCCCGCGCACCATCATCGACGGTATGAACTCCCGCCTGAGGCAACAAGCCAGCATACCAGTGATCCCGCGCTGATCACGTTGCGCGAGCGCTTCGCGCGCGGGGAGATCGATCGGGCCGAATACGAGGAGCGACGGGCCGCACTGCTCGATCGCCCGATGGCGACGGCGAATGCGACTCGAAAACCAGCGGCGAGCGATAATCCGGACGAAAATCGCCCGGAATGGCCGGATCTGACAAACCAGGGATAAGTACGAAGCAAGGGGCGGGGCGATCGAATGATCGCCCCGCCCCTTGCTTCGTGTACAGTGCGGTACGCTTACTTCTTGATGTAGAGCGTGCGGTACTGGTCCACGAACAGGTTGCCGTCTGGCTGCGGGACACCCGCCTG
>DATCMP010000868.1:0-2213 GCA_036563365.1 Thermomicrobiales bacterium | reverse complement strand
GATGAACTTTCCCACCTCATCGATAAATAGCCCTGCCCCGATCCCACCGGCGATGGCAGTGACCCAGGGGATATAGGGATTGGCGAACGTCAGCGGCAAGACCAGGGCAATGAACATCGCCAGGCCACCCCAGAGGACGTGCGCGATATGGTAGGTCGCGTCGCCGACCTGCGGGTAGCCCGAGAGCTCGAGCGAAACGCGGGTAACGATGACGGTGATCGAGATAGTGCTGATCAACAAAATCCAGAAACTGTCGGCGACTTCCATTCGCACGGGCGACCACAAGCGGTGCTGCCTGGTCTCAGGCGGTATCGTTGACTGCTTTTCCCCTATCACCCTCGCTTCTCCCTCCCCTGCTAAGTCGTTCCTTGTAGGGTTGTCTGCTGTGTTGAATTGATTTTGCGATTTTAAGCGTTTTTTGCGTGTCGGGAGTAAATTCTTTTGGGATATGTCACTCCCGTTCGTGCGAAGTTTTCGAGCGGCCCATGCTATCGTAGCGCCTTGAGCGGTGGTGGAAAGGAGTAATGATGAGCGGTGGTTTCGATTTCCTCATTCGCGGTGCGCGCATCGTCGATGGGACTGGTGATCCGTGGCGTTATGGGGATGTGGCCCTCTCGGGCGGGCGGATCGCGGCGGTTGCCCCGCCGGGACGGATCGACGCGGCGAATGCCCGCGAAGTCATCGACGCGGGCGAGTTGGTCGTCAGCCCCGGCTTCATCGATATCCAGAGCCATTCGATCGTGCCGCTGATGCGCGACGGGCGCTGCCTCTCCAAGATCACGCAAGGGGTAACGACGGAGATCATGGGCGAGGTCTGGACGCCCGCCCCGTTCGGCGGGCGAATTCGCGATCCGTTCGAGGGCGCGTTGGTCAGCGAGCCGCCGCGCGAGTGGCTGCACCAGGCGCGCGAGTGGCGACGCTTCCGCGACTGGCTCGATGCGATGCTCGATTGGGGTGTCTCGCCGAATATCGGCTCGTTTCTCGGTGGCGGCACGTTGCGCCAATACGGACGCGCAATGGAGATGGGTCCGGCCAACGCCGCCGAGCTAGAAACGATGCGGCGTGTGGTCGCCGAGGCGATGGAGGATGGCGCCTTCGGCGTCTCCTACGCGCTCATCTATCCGCCCGAAGCCTACGTCGACACCGCCGAAATCATCGAGCTGTGCAAGGTCGCCTCGCGTTACGGCGGCCTGTACATCACTCATCTGCGCTCGGAAGGCGACCGGTTCCTCGAAGCGCTCGAAGAAGCGTTAACGATCGGGCAACAGGCGGAGCTTCCGGTCGAAGTCTACCACCTGAAAGCGACCGGCACGGAAAACTGGCCGAAGATGACGCGAGCGATCGAACGGATCACGGCGGCGCGCGCGGGGGGGATCGACGCCGCAGCCGACATGTACCCGTATGTCGCCTCCGGCACTGGCCTCTCCGCAATCCTCCCCGCGTGGGTTTCGGCAGATGGTAAGCTGTTCGACAATCTGCGCGACCCCGCGATCCGCGCCCGGATCCGCGAGAACATGGGCCGACCGATCGGCGCTGACGGCGCGCCGGCGATGCGGCGCGACCCCGCCGACATCATGCCGGTCGGCTTTCAACTCCCCGAACACAACGGATACGTCGGGCAACGCCTGGA
Source organism: Thermomicrobiales bacterium (assembly GCA_036563365.1). Classification (GTDB taxonomy): domain Bacteria; phylum Chloroflexota; class Chloroflexia; order Thermomicrobiales; family CADCWN01; genus CADCWN01. The sequence goes on along the minus strand of DATCMP010000868.1, from coordinate 583 downwards.
TCAGATCGCCGAGGCGCGCGGCCAGGACTGGATCGACGCCGCCCTCGATCTCCTCGCGCTCGAAGGCCAGCGGATCAGCACGATGTATTTCTCGATGAGCGAAGATAATCTCAAACTGCAATTGCGCCAGCCGTGGATCAAGATCGCCAGCGACGCTGGCGGGATCGATCCCGCCTGGGCGGCCTACGGCCCGACCCATCCGCGCGCCTACGGCACCTTCCCGCGCGTCCTCGGTCACTACGCACGCGACGAGGCGGTCATCTCGCTCGAAGAGGCCGTCAGAAAGATGAGCGGTGCTGTCGCCGCCCGTCTCGGTTTGCACGACCGTGGCCTTTTGCGACCCGGCTTGGCCGCCGATGTCGTCCTCTTCGATCCGCAGGCGATCAACGACCGCGCGACGTTCGCCGATTCGCACCAGCTCTCGGTCGGCGTACGCGATGTTTGGGTCAACGGCGTGCGCGTCTTGTGCGCTGGCGAACACACCGGGGCCAAGCCGGGCCAGATCGTCAGCGGCGCGGGACGGCGGTGAGCAGGACGGCGATGAACAGAAAGCGCTAAAGCACTATTGAAGGGGCCGGGCCCC
>DATCMP010000867.1:0-5807 GCA_036563365.1 Thermomicrobiales bacterium | reverse complement strand
TCGTGGCCGCAGGCCCTTAGCCGGGATTTTAATCCCGGTTCATCCCACACCCACCATTTCCCCTCTCCCCACCCCTAAACGTGCTATCGTTCCCCCATTCGCCACCCTCCCCTGACACAGCAGGGGACCACGATCATTCGTCACTCATCACTCGTCACTCGTCATTCACACCCTCGCACCACTGGAGCCACTACATGACCTCCCGCCCGCGCGTCGTCCTCAAACCAGGCCGCGAGAAGCCGGTCCTCGCCGGACACCCCTGGGTCTTCTCCGGCGCAATCGGCAGGATCGACGGCCTGCCCACCGATGGCGACACGATCGACGTGACCGACGGGCGCGGCGAATTTCTGGCGCGCGGCCTCCTCAACCGCCGCTCGCAGATCGTCGTCCGCATCTTCACGCACGACCCCGACGAAGACCTGACGCCGGGGTTGCTGCACACACGGATCGCCGCCGCCGAGACCCGCCGCGCGGGTGTCCTGCCGCGCGACACCGACGCCTACCGCGTCGTCTTCAGCGAGTCCGACGGCCTGCCGGGGCTGATCGTGGATCGCTACGGCGACCTCCTGGCGATCCAATGCTCCACCCTCGGGCTCCAGCGCCACAAGGCGGACGTCGTTGACGCCTTGCGGGCGATCTTCGACCCGGTCGCGATCGTCGAGCGCCCCGACGCGGAGACGATGACGCGCGAGGGGCTGACCGTCGCGTCCAACACGCTCTACGGCGAGGTGCCGGAGAGCGTCGAGATCAGCGAGTATGGGCTGCGCTTCATCGTCGATCTCGTCGGCGGGCAGAAGACCGGCTTCTTCCTCGACCAGCGCGAGAATCGCCGCCGCGTCGCCACCTACTGCGCCGATGCGCGCGTCCTCAACTGCTTCTCCTTCACCGGGGCGTTCGGCGTCTACGCCGCCGCCGCCGGGGCCGCGCAGGTGATCAACGTCGATACCTCCGCCGATGCCCTGCGGCTCGCCGAGGGACAGATGGCCCGCAACGGTTACACCAGCGCGCGCGACGAGTACCGGGTCGGCGATGTCTTCCAGGTCTTGCGCGAGTACCGCGACCGCGACGAGCACTTCGACGTGATCATCCTCGACCCACCGAAGTTCGCGCACAGCAACGAGGGGCTTATCCGGGCCACGCGCGGCTACAAGGACATCAACCTGCTGGCCCTGCAACTCCTGAACCCGAACGGGATCCTGGCGACCTTCTCCTGCTCCGGCCTGATTAGCCCCGACCTCTTCCAGAAGGTCGTCTTCGGCGCGAGCGTCGATGCCCGCCGCCCGGCCCAGATCATCGAGCGCCTGACCCAGGCCCCCGACCACCCGGTCCTCCTCAGCTTCCCCGAGAGCGAATACCTCAAGGGGCTGATCTGCCGCGCCCTCTGAGCGCGATGCCAATTAAGACGGGAACTAACACGAGCGACGGCCCCGGCAATATTGCCGGGGCCGTCGCGTATTGTGCGATCTATCGGGGCAGAGTTCAGGCGCGCTTGGTGAAGCCGCCGCCCTGCAAGATGACGTAGCCGGTCAGGAACCAGCCGATGGTGGCGATGCTGCCGCTGAGCACCATGCTGACCTGCTCGCTGAACAGCATACCCGACAGGATACCGACCGGCAGCCAGATCGGGGCGATGATCGGGACGAAACGGGCCGCGCCGCGCAGGCCACCGATGATGGCGATGGTGATGCCGATGATCAGCAAGGTCACCATGCTCAACGGCCAGGCGATGTCGGTGATCGTGAAGAAGATGGTCCCCGCGGCGAAGCCGGTGAACTCGAAGATCTGGAAGATCGCCGCCAGGACAACGCCGACGAGTTCGACGCCGAGCAAAATCCTGCCCGCCAGGCGCGTGCCGGTCGCCCGGAGTTGGAACAGGCCCAGGACGTTGCAGAACCACCCGATGGTGAACAGGAGGCCCGCAAACGCCGCCACCCGTGTGAGGTTTCCCTGCGCGTTGGTGTCGCCGGTGATCATGACGAAGAAACACGGGCTGAGAACCATCCCGAGCAAGCCAAGGAGGCGCGTATTCGACCGCACCTCGGGCGCGGCACCGAGCGCCGGGTTCATGATAGACGAGCTATTCGCGACCATCGTGTTACTCCGTTCTTGTTAATCCGGTCGATTTCCGTAACGAGTTCGATGGGACGATACCCGTGCCAAGTCGATTTCCGTAGCGATTACCCGCGGTGGCAAACCCTGGCCGGTCGGATTCCCTGGCGAATACCGCCTATCCCGCCGCGCCAACTTCCGTCGTACAGCCGGTTCATGCAACAGCCCTGCTCGACCAATTTCCGTCGTACACCCGATTCGTGAAACATTCCTACCCGGTCGGCTTCCATACCAAAACGTTCTAGCGATCCGTCCGCACTTCCTTCCTGTCCACCCTCCTTTCGTCCCTCCCGCCCGGTGACTCGTCACCGGTGGTGCGTCTTTGCTGGGTCTATTCTGCGCCATTGCGCCCCCCGAGGGGACTCACAGCGCCCTCACAGCACCCTCACAGTGGGGGAGTCGGCGGTCGGCGGTCGGTAGTCGGTAGTCGGTAGTCCGTAGTCCGTAGTAGTTGGGCGGTGCAGCTAAGGCGCTGCGCCAGCAACAAACCCTCTACGGATTTATGCCCTTGGGGTACTACCGACTACCGACTACCGACTTAAAACCCCGCGCCCGGTGTCTACCGGGCGCGGGGGGTGTCGCTCGTTGTGGGGGTGCGGTGACGGTTATGGCACGCTCTGGATATCGACCGAGGCGCATTCCTTCATCGGGATATTGCCGAAGCCGATCAGGCTCGGGAGGGCGAGTTTGAAGTCGTACTGCGCGCAGATGGTCAGCAAGTTACCGACCCGCGGATCTTCACAGTCCTGCGGGATCACGCGGCCATTGGCGTCGCGCTGATTCGTGAAGGTGGTGCCGCCGAAGTTGCCGATGACCGTCGCCGTCGCTGTGGCGGTCGGGATCGGGGTGTTCGTCGGGATCGGTGTATTCGTCGGGGTGCTCGTCTTGGTCGGCGTGTTCGTCGGCGTCGGCGTGTTCGTCGGCGTGGCGGTATTCGTCGGCGTCGGCGTGATCGTCGGCGTGTTGGTCACCGTGGGGGTGTTCGTCGGCGGTCCGGGCGTCTTGGTCGCGGTCGCGGTCGGCGGCACCGGCGTATTGGTCGGCGGGCCGGGGGTGTTGGTCGGCGTCGGGGTGTTCGTCGGTGGCGGCGTATTCGTCGGGGTGCTCGTCTTGGTCGGCGTGTTCGTCGGCAATGGCGTGCTGGTGACCGTCGGCGTGTTCGTCGGCGGCGCGGGAGTGTTGGTCGACGGCACCGGCGTCACCGTCGGCGTCTTCGTCGGGGTATTCGTCGGCGGGATCGGCGTGGCCGTCTTCGTGGCCGTCGGGATCGGGGTGTTCGTCGGCGGCGGGGGCGTATTCGTCGCGGTCGCCGTCGGCGGCACCGGGGTCGGTGACGGCACCGGGTCGGCGGTGATGCGGAACTCGACGACGTAACCATAGTGCGGGTCATGCGGGATAGAGATCGAGAGGACGTATGTCCCCGCGCCATATGGCCCGCCCTGAGCATCGTCATACGGCACGCCGACCTTGACACCGTCCGCATCGGTCTTCCAAACGGTCAGCGAGGCGCGGACATTGGTGCAGGTCGGCGAGACGACGAACGTCACGGACAGCGTCTTCCCCTGGATCCCCGAGCCGGGGATCTGGTCGGATGGGTTGGTGAGTTTACCGTTGACGCGGAAAAAGAAGTCGCTGACACACTCGCTCGAATCGGCGGCAACCAACTGCTGCGCCAGCGCCGGGGCGACCACTCCCAAGCCGAGCGCGGCAGGGGCCAGCGCGGCATTCGTCTTCAGGGGCGGCATCCAGGCGTTGTTGCGGTCAGTGCAGCGGATCACGCCGCCATTGTCGGCGAATGACTGCTTCGGATTGACCGTATCGGCCAGATGAACCCCGGCGGAACTCTGGGTCGCGGCGGTGATGATCCCGGGTGTGTCTAGCGGGTCGGTCGCGCCGTAACGCGCCGCCTCGCGGACGGCGTTGGAAAGGGTCGTGCGCGTATAGACGCCGCGCCCCAGATCGACGATCCCAGCCACTAAGGTCAGCAGCAGCAGACTGAGGAGGCCGAATTCGACGATGCTCTGCCCCGGGAAGCGCGCCGGGCGCGCGGGATGGGGGCGCGGCCTGCGGGCGGACACCGGGCGCACAGTGCGACGAGTGACAGCAGGGGCGGGCGGGCGCGGTGATGGCTGGTGCGACGATTCCATGCGGGTATCCTCCCTGACGGACGATACCCCGCGTTGCCAGGGATAACCTATCCCTGACTGCTGCGGGGGTTGCTCCCCCGCAACCGGCGACCCGGCTGCCATAACCCCCAGCGGGGCGGTAGGCCCGTGGCTTTGCGCCCTCGGCGTTTCCCCCGAGGTTGCCCTGAACAGCTGCGGCACTCGCTGACCGACGCGACGAGTCGATCGCCAGTTCAGTCAATGCTCGTAGCATAGGGAGAAGGGAGGTACCAGGTCTATAGCGCAGGCGTCTGAATGCCGCCTCGCGAGCGGAGTACGATCGGGGCAGGAAACGGGTCGATCGTCCTGGTACTTCTGGCCCGACGGGGGGGGGCGAGGGCAAGACCCCATAATGCGGGTGCCAATGGCGCACCGGCAACGCGCGAGAAACCGTCCCTGCGCTCGGTTGGCGCGGCGGGGCGACGCGCCGCGTCGCCCCGCCGATAACGTCCCCGAACCCTGCCCCACGTCATCCATACCATCGCCAGCCACAGCCTCGCCCGTACTCGCGGCCACCGTGCTACACTGCCGCCGTCAAAATAATCAGGCCACCGGGCAGACAACGCAGCGGACAAGGCGTCGGCTGTCGTCGGGAGAAGCAAGGGAGGGGGGACATGACACGGATCAATCGCGCCGTCGAACTGCTGGCCGCGAGCCAGCCGATCTACTACGTCGGTCCGGGCGGGCGTGGCTATGACGGCGGCGTCCAGGCCGCGCAGACCTGGGCCGACTACATCAACTATGACATCGAGCATCACCCGTTCGACATGAACGAGCTGCGCGCCTTCATGGCCGGGCTGCTCGCCGGTGGCCCGACGAAGAGCGGACACCGCGCCCCCGCCGTGATCGTCACCCTGCCGATCGACGGCACGAGCGAGGCGGCGGTGCGCGCCAACTCCTGGGTGATCAAGCAAGTCCTCGCCTGCGGCGTCCACGGCCTCCTGCTATGCCACGCCGAAGATCCCGGCGCGGTGCGGGCCTTCATCGAGGCCGCGCGCTATCCGTTCAACACCCTCGGCGTCGGGCAGGGGCTCGGGGATGGGCGGCGCGGCAGCGGGGGGCAGGAGCATGCCGCCGCCGTCTGGGGGGTCACCCCGCGCGAATACCTCGATCTGGCCGATCCGTGGCCGCTCAACCCGCGCGGCGAGCTGCTGCTCGGCCTGAAGATCGAGAACAAGCGGGCGCTGGCGCGCGTCGAGGAATCATTGGCGGTGCCCGGACTCGCCTTCGCCGAGTGGGGACCGGGCGACATGGGGATGTCCCTCGGCTTCCCCGACAACCACGACGAGCCGTTCCCGCCGGAGATGGAGGCGGCGCGCGCCCGGATCCTCGCCGCCTGCAAGGCGAATGGCCTCGCCGTCCTCCACACCGTCTACGAGCGCGACGTGATCGCGCGCCTCACCGAGGGTGTCATGATCGGCGCGGGCCTCGAAGGGGAGCGCGCCGCCGCGATCGGTCGCCGCCACACCGGTCGCACGATGCCCTGGTAAGCCCGCGCACCCATCCCTTTAACGCGGCCCCCCTCCCCGACAC
>DATCMP010000866.1:0-2023 GCA_036563365.1 Thermomicrobiales bacterium | reverse complement strand
CGCATTCCACAAGGCGGATCGCGATCTCCACCATGCCCTCTTCGTGGCGGCGCGCAATCGTCGGTTGCTCTCGCTGCGCGAGGGGTTGCAGGCGCAACTCGATGTGTTGCAGGTCTATGGCCTGCGCCTGGAACCGCTCTTTCTGCTCTCGATCGAGCATCACGCCGCGATCATGGATGCCATCAAGGCGCGGGACTGGCCGGAGGCAGAGCGCGCGATGGCCTGGCATATCACCGAGATGCAGGCGCGGGCGCTGGCGATCTTCCAGGAGCAGGAAGGGTGAAGGCGGCTGTAAGAGCCGTCGGCTGAAGCCGCGCACCTCCCACCGGTATTAACCCCCCACCATTACGCCATGCCGAGCCGTTCGACGGGTGGGCGTTGCGCCCACGGTGCAAGCGCTTCGTAGGCAGCGGCGGCGCGCAAGACGGTTGTGTCATCGCGCCAGCGACCGACGAGTTGCAGCGCGATCGGCAAGCCGTCGCTGGCGAAGCCGCAGGGGATCGCGGCCGCGGGCTGTCCGGTCAGGTTGAACGGATAGGTGAACGCCGACCAGCCGAGGTAGCTCACCGCACGACCGGCGATCGCGGTCGGGGCGTCCTGGTCGGCGGGGAAGGCGGTGATCGGCAGTTGCGGGGTGATCAGCAAGTCGTACGGCTCCATGAACGCGCAAACGGCTCCGTGAAAGGCGGTGCGCCGTGACTGCGCCCGGCAGAGCGCCGCCGCGGACAAATTGAAGCCGCGCTCGATGATCGGCAAGCGGCCCGGATCTAGTTGGTCGCGCACGGCGTCGAAGTTGTCGAAATAGTAGGCGGCCTGTGTCGCGCACCAGATCGGGTCGAGGATGTCCCACGGATCGGGCAGGCCGGGATCAGCTTCCTCCACATGGCAGCCGAGTCCCGTGAACCGCGCCGCCGCCCGCGCCGTCAGCTCGCGTACTTCGGGATCGATCGCCGCGTAGCCGAGGTCGGGCGACCAGGCGACGCGCAGCCCGGCGATCCCGCCGCCGCACGCATCGAGATGGCTCGCCTCGCCGTTGAACGAAAAGCGGTCGCGCGGGTCGGCCCCCGCGACGCTGTCGAGGAACAGGGCGGCATCGCGCACGGTGCGGGTCAGCGGGCCGACATGTGCGGTGCTGGCCGCGCTGGCCCCGCGATAGGCGATCAGCCCGAACGACGGCTTGAAGCCGAATACGCCGCAGAACCCTGCGGGGATACGTATCGAGCCCGCACCATCGCCACCCTGCGCGATCGGGCCGAGCCCCGCGGCGACCGCCGCCGCCGCGCCCGCGCTCGATCCCCCGGTCGTATAACCGGCGCGCCAGGGGTTTTGCACCGGTGGGCCGAGGCGGTTCGATGAGCCGCCTTTCCAGCCGTCTTCGGGCAGGTTGGTCTTGCCGAGGAGGATCGCGCCCGCCGCGCTCGTCCGCGCGACGACGAGGCTGTCGTGGTCCGGGATCGCGTCCTTCGTCACAAGCGAGCCGTGCGTGGTGCGGATCCCCTTCGTCGGCTGGTTGTCCTTGATCGACACCGGGATCCCGGTTAGCGGCGGCAGCGCTGCCGCGTCGGTCCGAGCAAAAGCCCGTTCCGCCGCGCGCGCTTCGGCCATCGCACGCGCGGCGGTGACGGTCAGGAAGGCGTTGAGGTGCGGGTTCAATCGCTCGATCCGCGCGAGTATCGCCGCCGTCACCTCGACCGGCGATAGCTCGCGTCGGGTATAGAGTTGACGTAATTCGAGGGCTGAGAGATAGCAGAGGTCGCTGCCCCGCTGGTGCTCCATGAGCGCCTCCGATCCGTGCGGGTCGCCCGTCGCGCGGTGTGACGGCGGGCTTAACCGGCGATGGCGGGCCGCTGTCGCCAGAAGCCGGTCGCCTGCTGGAAGGCATACGCCAGCTGGAGGACGCCGAACTCGTCGTGATGCCGCCCGACGATCTGGATCCCGACCGGCAAGCCTTCCGGCGTGAAGCCACAGGGGACCGAGATCGCCGGGAGCCCGGTGATCGTGATGTAATAACACGAGCGCATCC
>DATCMP010000865.1:0-5747 GCA_036563365.1 Thermomicrobiales bacterium | reverse complement strand
GTCAGGAAGTAGCAAGCGACGATCCGGTCGCCCACGGCCAGCGGTTGTCCGGCGTAATCGGTCGTGACGCCCGCACCGAGGGTGTGGACCCGCCCGACCATCTCGTGGCCGAGGACGCATTGCTTCACCGTCGGGTGGAAGCCGCGCCAGATGTGCAACTCCGAGCCGCAGACATTGGCACGCACGACCGCCGCCAGGATGCCGCCCGGCTCGATCTCCGGGAGGTCGTATTCGCGGTATTCGATCCGCTCCGGCTCGGCCAGGAAGACCAGTCGGCCCCGTTCTTGTATGTCGGCCATTATCCACCCCTCCCCCAGATTATGGACGTTCCTCTTCGCCCGGCAGGTTGATCCCGAAGATCTTGAAGGCGTCGTCTTGCGGCGCGTAGCCAAGCAGGGCGCGGGTTGCGCTGAGATCGAGGCGCTGGTAACGATTCGCGGAGACGCCGTGGACGATCGCGAAGGGGATGTTCTGCGCCTCGATCGCCAGGATGAGCAAGGCGTTGAGGTCGCGCGGGCTGGTATACGTGCTCAGACGTTGCGTCGTGACCGGTGCGTCCGGGTTGCCCGCATCGTAATAGCCGATGCGGATACAGATCGCGGATAGCCCCTCGGTGTCGGCGAAATAGCTGGCGATCGACTCGCCGAACGCCTTGCTGACGCCGTAGAGGTTCGGCGCGCGGGTCGGCATCGTCGGCGTGATCTGCGTATCCTCGGGATAGGCACTCACCGCGTTGATGCTGCTGGCGAAGATCACCCGTCGGCAGCCCGCATCCTTGGCCGCACGGAAGATGTTAAAGACCCCCTTGATGTTGTTGTCGAGGAGCGAGCCGTAGAAATCGGCGCGCGGCGACGGATCGGCGGCGAGGTGGATGACGGTGTCGATCCCCTCGCACGCGGCGCGACAGGCATCGAGATCGGCGATGTTGAAGGTGACCTGCTCATGGTCGCCCGGTTCGCGTATCTCGGTGCCGACCCGCTCGGCGAGGCGCAGCGCGTAGCGGTCGCCGTACTCGCGCCGGAAGTTGGTGCCGATCCGCCCGCCCGCACCGGTGATCAGGACACGCCTGCGAACGTCGTTCGTCGCTGTCATCTCAAATCCCCTGGAGATAGGTGCGGGCGTGGTAGAGCCCGCCGTCGTAGCCGGTGACGTAGATGCCGCGCAGCTCGGCGTCGCCGAAGGCGCAGTTCGTCGGGGTGGTCGGCGTCGGGTGCTCGGCGAGTACCTTGCCGTCGGGCGAGAAGATCGCGATCCGGGGGCCGGGGCCGCCCTGTTCCCAGCCGCAACTCGCCACGATGTTGCCGCTGTTGTCGATCCGCATCCCATCGATACCGCGATCGGGGCCGAAGTCGTGCAGGACTTCCATCTGGCCCAGGCTGCCGTCGGCGTTGACCGGGTAGGCGCGGAGCTGGCGGTTGCCTTCCGGGGCGGGCGGCGACTCCGCGACGTAGAGGGTCGCGCCGTCGAGCGAGAAGACGAGACCGTTCGGGCGGGTGGTGTCGAACGTCACGCGGGTGATCGCCCATTCGCCGCCGTCGGTCGCGGGCGGATCGAGGCGGAAGACCGATTCGTGGTCGAGCTCCATGTCGGTGCGGTTCGCGCCGTAACGCGGATCGGTGAACCAGACGCGCCCCTTGGCATCGGTCGTCACGTCGTTGGGGCTGTTCAGGCGTTTCCCCTCGAAGTGCGAGGCCAGGATCGTCGTGCCGCCATCGGCCTCGTAGCGGGCGAGTTGCCGCCCATCGCCCTCGCAGACGTAGAGCGCGCCATCGCGCCCGCGGTGCAGCCCGTTCGCGCCGTTGGTGCCGCTGCGGAACTCGCTGCACTCGCCAGTTGCGGGGTCATAGCGCATGATCCGACTCGACGGGATGTCGGTGAAGAGCAGGGACTCACCGTCCCAGACCGGCCCTTCGGTGAATGAGAATGGACCCGCCACGCGCTCGAATGTCCACGCCATCGCGCCCTCCCCCCTCGGTTGCGCCGCGCGCCAACTCGGCTGCGCGGCACCGCCACTCCAATCCACGCGCCGATTATAGCGTGCTTACGAGGAGGTCACGCGGTGGCGGCGAGGGCGGCGGCGACATCGTCGAGGGTCCAGGCGAAGGTCGGTGGTCGCGCGGGCCACGCTTCGAGTCGCGCCAGGAACTCCTGCACGATCCGCCCGGTCGCGCCCCAGATGTCGTACGGGCCGTAGCGGTAGACGAAAATCCGGCGCTTGACGCCGCGAATGATCCAGTCTTCCTCGTGGTAGGTCGCGGGGTCGAGCAGCGTGGGCAGCGGCACCTCGATCGTCTCGGCCACCTCGAACTCGCTGGGGATCAGCAGCGGTGGCGCGTCGAGTCGTCCGACGAACGGGAAGATGATCATGTTCGTGACGATCGTCTCCACGCGCGGCAACGCGCCGAGCGGCGTGACCGTCTCGGGGGGGATTCCGACCTCCTCCTCGGCCTCGCGGAGTGCGGCGGCGAGGGCGTCGCGATCATCCGGCTCGATCCGGCCACCCGGGAAGCCGATCTCGCCTTTGTGCAGCCCGACCCGATCGGTACGCTTGATGAAAAGAATCTGCACGGCGTCGTCACGCTCGTAGATGGTCAGCAGGACCGCGCTCTCGCGGGGTGGGGTTGGTTGCGATCGGCGGGTGGGGTGATCCACTGATGTTACTCCATCCTGATAGTGAAGGCGGGCGCTTGAACCTAGAGACTACGCTCATGCTGGCATTGTCGCATACGTACGCACATTGGAGTCCGATCGTATCGCGGTCGCGCGGGGCGCTGTGCTATACTCCGTCGCGTTACCCATTCGGGCAGGCGGCGACGGTTTTCGGTCGTCCCGCGTCAACGCACAGAGGAGGCACGCGACTGTGCTCAATATCCTGTTCATCGTCCAGACGATCCTGGCGGTCACGCTGATCGTCGCGTTGCTGTTGCAACTGCGCGGTCAGGGCTTCAGCGGCACGTTCGGCGGCGGTAGCGATTCCATCTACCGGACTCGGCGCGGCGTCGAGAAGACGCTCTTCCAGTTCACGATCGGCCTCGCGGTTGTCTTCATGATCATCGCCGTCGTGACCAGCATCTACAAGTCCTAACTGCTGCGGGTTCTACCGCGCATCCGACGAATAATGTCCTCCTGGTGAGCCGTATGAGGTTCGCTCTCTTCGACTTTACCCTCTGTACCCCCTCATGGTGACTGTATGAAATCCCTCGGGCGTGGCGGTTGGCTGGCGATCCTCTGCGGCGCGCTGATCCTCGGGGCGCTGCTCGGTGGCGTCGCGGTGGCACTCGGGCGCGGCGTCTTGCGGGCACCTTCCGCGCTGACCTCGCGGCTCGGCACCCCGACCGGCACCGCGCCTGCCGGGGTCTACCGCGAGGCGACTGTTGGTACCCCAACGATGTTAAATCCGCTGCTCGCCTCCACGCGGGTCGATCGCGATCTCAGCGCCCTGATCTTCAGCGGCCTGACGCGCACCGACGCCAACGGCAAGGTCGTCCCGGATCTCGCCGCATCATGGAAGATCGAGGAGGACGGCCGGAAATACACGTTCACGCTGCGCGATGGGGTGACCTGGCACGATGGTCAACCGTTCGGCGCGCGCGATGTCCTCTTCACGATCCGGCTGATCCAGGATGCCGCCTTCACCGGCGACCCGGCCCTCGCCGACTTCTGGCGCACGGTTAATGTCGAGACGCCGGATGAGCGCACGGTCATCTGCACCTTACCTCGCCCCTATGCGCCATTCCTGGCCTACACCGGCTTGGGGCTCTTGCCCGCGAATACGCTGGCGGCGGTCAAGGCGGGCGATCTGGCGAACAATCCCTTTAATTTGCAACCGATCGGCACCGGGGCCTTCGCGTTCGAGTCGCTCGATACCGCGAAGGTCGAGGTGGCGCTGAAGCGCTATGACGGCTACTACGGCACGAAGCCTCGCCTCCAGGGGGTTCGCTTCCGCGCCTATGCCACCAACGCGACAGCGCTCCAAGCGGTCGCGCAGGGCGAGGCCGATGGGATCGGCTATATCGCGCCGAGCGCCCTGGCCGAGGCCGGGGCAATCGCCGGGGCGGCAAATGTTTATGGCCCCTCGGTGGCGGGGTATACGGCCCTGTACTTCAACCTGAAGTCGCCGCAATTCGCCGCCACCGAGGTGCGGCAGGCGTTGTCCCTGGCGACGAACCGCGACGAGGTCGTGCGCGACGGCTTGCAGGGCTGGGGGACGGCGGGGGCCAGCCCGATCTTGCCGAACTCCTGGGCCTATACGAAGCAAGACTGGGGGAACGATCCCGAGCGGGCGAAGCAACTCCTCGAAACGGCGGGTTGGAAGGTCAACGCGAGCGGCGTGCGTGAGAAGGGCGGCCAGCAACTCGCCTTCACGCTGCTGACCGACAACGAGCCGTTGCGGATCGGAGTGGCCGAGGTGCTGTCTCGGCAGTTCAATGCGATCGGCGTCAAGGCGACGGTCGCGGCGAAGAGCCCGCAGGAGTTGGCTCAACTCCTGGCGACACGGCGCTACGAAGCGGCGCTCTCGGGCTGGGAAGGTCTGGCCGCCGACCCCGATCCGTATCAGGGTTGGCATTCGAGTCAGGCCGAAACCGGCTATAACTTCGCCAACTGGGCCAATCCCGCCGCTGATAAAGACCTGGAAGATGGCCGGTTAACCACCGACGAGGCGAAGCGCAAGACCGCGTATGCCGACTTCCAGAAGATCTTCGCGACCGAGGTGCCAAGCCTGATCCTCTATTACCCCCAATATCATTACGCCGTCTCGAAGCGAATGACCGGTCCCAATGCCGATGCGCTGAACGAGCCGAGCGACCGCTTCCGTAACATCGCCGAATGGCAACTTGCACCGTAAGGGTGGGGGGGACGGACCTCTCCCCGCTGCTGCGGCGGCGACTCCCCCCGTTGCGGGGAGGGTAAGCGTGTTGCTGTATCTGCGCTTTCTGTTTTCTGTTGACGTGATAGTGCATACTTGTTTGGAAACGAGTTTAGGTTCTTGCTATGTGAAAGGGCGAACTGATGGCTATTCGCCGAGAGAACGATCGTCGCGATGAGCGACCCGAGGAGGAAACTCCTGGGCAGGGCGATGCTGCGACAAATGCGTTGCCGACGACCGGGCAGCCGCGTGTGCGGCCCGAGATGATCGACATCGCCGAAAAAGTCGTTGTGAAGCGTCGATCCCTGCTGAAACGCCTCGCTGATTACGATCGGGGTGAGGACGCTGGACGCTGAGATTCGCTATTACACAGCGGAAGAAGTTGCCACGTTTCATGGCAGCGTGATGGAGTTCGCGCCGGTGACGCCGGGCGATGGCGTACGCGATTGGAACCTGCTCGAATCGGCGGTGAACCGCCCGCGTGCGGTGGCGTATTATGAGGACGCTGATCTGATCGGCCAAGCCGCGACATTGCTCTGGGGGCTGATCGAGAACCACCCGTTCCATGATGGAAATAAGCGCACCGCCTGGGTGACTGCCGAAGCTTTCCTCAATGCGAACGGTATGGTGATTACTGCTTCTGACGATGAGGCGTTCGAGGTTATTGTTGCTGCCGCGCAAGGTCTAAGCGTCGAAGATACCGAGGCATGGCTCCGCGACCACGTTGCCCCTGATGGGTGGCTCTTCCGCGAATTCCGTGCAGCTGAACGAGCGTTTCACGCTGCGTGCAGGAAACGGCGCTTGAGTGTGTCGAGGCTGCAGCGGCCGTAGCCCTGGCGCTTGAGCAGCTTCAGGCGGGTGATGTGGCCCTCAACCGGGC
>DATCMP010000864.1:0-4716 GCA_036563365.1 Thermomicrobiales bacterium | reverse complement strand
GACCCCCGCCCGCCTGCTTGCTTGATCGTTTATAGGTGCAGTGCCTGTCCTTCGACCGCGCGCGCCGCCTCGGCGATGACTTCCGAGAGGGTCGGGTGCGGGTGGACGGCGTAAGCGACCTCGTGTGGGGTCGCTTCCAGCGTGCGGGCGATGGCGAACTCGGCGATCATCTCGGTGACATCCGCGCCGATCATGTGGACGCCGAGGATCTCGCCGGTCTTGGCGTCGGCGATGATCTTGACCTGGCCTTCGAGTTCCCCGAGCGCCTGCGCCTTGCCATTCGGTCGGAACGGCGCTTTCCCGATCTTGATCTCGCGTCCACCTTCCCGTGCCTGCGCCTCGGTCTTGCCGATCGCCGCGACCTGCGGGTGCGTGTAGGTGCAACGCGGGATCGCGTCGTAATCGAGCGGGTGGGTCTTGTTCCCGGCGATCACCTCGGCGACGAGTTCGGCCTGGGCATAGGCGGTGTGGGCCAGCGGCAGCTTGCCGATGACATCACCGATCGCGTAGACGCCAGGGACATTCGTCTGCATCCGGTCGTCGGTGACGATGAAGCCGCGATTCAGCGTCACGCCGAGCCCTTCGAGGCCGATGTCGTTGCTATTCGGCTGGAAACCGGCGGCAAGCATCACCCGATCGACCTCGATTTCCTGTGGGCCGCCTTTGCCTTGCTCGGTCTTTGCCTGTTGTGGTCCCTGCTGATCCCAAGCATTAACCTGTACGGTTTGACCACCGGGTGCGGGGGAGAGCTTCACGGTGACGGTGTCGCCATTGACGGTGGTGCTGTCCACCTTGGTCGCGGTCAGCAGCTTGATCCCGCGCCGGGTGAACTGCTTCGCCAACTCGGCGCTCATCTCCTCGTCTTCGAGCGGCAGGATACGCGGCAGGAACTCGACCACCGTGACATCGACGCCATAGGCGCTGAAGACGGTCGCGAATTCCAGACCGATCGCCCCCGCGCCGATGATCAGGATCTTCTTCGGCAGGGTCTTGATCCCCCAGATCTCCTTGGCCGAGACGATGTGCTCACCATCGATCTCCACGCCGGGCAGCGGGCGCACCCGCGAACCGGTGGCGATCAGGATATTCTTGGCGCGGACTTCGCGATCGCCATCGGCACCGCCCGAGACGGCGATTCGATCGTTGGCGACGAGCTTGCCCCAGCCACGAACGACGTCGATCTTGTTCTTCCGCATCAGGAAACCGACGCCGCGGGTCTGCGTGTTGACGATCTTCAGGCTCCGCTCGATCGCCGCGCCGTAGTCGGCGGTGATATTGTCGGCGGAAATGCCGAAATCTTTGGCATGCTGGAACAGCGTCAGCACCTCGGCCCCGCGCAGGATCGCCTTGCTGGGGATACAGCCCCAATTCAAGCAGATGCCGCCGAGTTCTTCGCTCTCGATCACGGCGACCTTCTGGCCGAGTTGCGCGGCGCGGATCGCGGCGGCATAACCGCCCGGCCCCCCGCCGAGAACCGCGAGGTCGTAGACCTGCTCAGTGCTCATGCTGTCCCCTCCCCTTCCGCTCCGTTACGGTCGTCCCGACCACATTGTCGTCCCTACAAGTATGGAGGAATGTCGCCCGTTTATCACGAGTGTTATGGCCGAGACGGGGTATATCCTGGCGGCAAGCCTAGCCGAGCGCCGGGGGGGTGTCAAGGATGGGCGGAGCACGACAAAACGGCGAGGCAAATGCCTCACCGCCTTACCGTTTGGTCAGTTGTAAGTTGGTCGGGGCGAGAGGATTCGAACCTCCGACCTCAGCGTCCCGAACGCTGCGCGCTAACCGGGCTGCGCTACGCCCCGCAGAACTGACTGCCGAAGGATAGCACAGGCGGGGGTGGGCTGCAAGGGCGGATTTCCGGGGACGGTTTTGGTATTCATTCCCCGCCGTCATTGACCGGGAATACGCGCGGGAGGATGCGAAGAGCGCCGCGACCGCGCGACCGGGCGTTAACAATGGACAGGTGGGGCGCGGCAGCCCCTATACTACTCTTGTCTCGCGGGCCTTCGGTGCTGCCCGCGCCATGAACGGAGGGCGGTTTGCTGGTTTCTACACCCACACAGCAGGGTCGCGTGCTTTCGCGGACCCAACCGGTTTTCTTGCTGGCGCTGGTACTTGTCGCGGCACTCCTGATCGGTTGCGGTGGCGGTTCGGCGCAGAAGACCGGAGATACCACAACGATCCTCGCGAATACCGCGAAGCGACTCGATGAGGTGAAAGCGGTCCATTTCGAGGTGACGATCGCGGGCGACGCCTTCATCGACACCGCGCGCACGATCTCGTTGCGCTCGGCAAGCGGCGACATTGTGACGCCGGACAAGATGCAGACCAAGATCAAGATCGGGCTCGGCTCGGCGAATATCGACGTGTCCCTGGTGACACTCGGCAGCGACAAATACCAGACCAATCCGGTGACCGGCCAATGGGGACCGGCGCAGGAAGGCTTCGATTACAGCCCGACGGTCCTGTTCGACAAAGAGAAGGGTTTGAGTACGATCGTCGTCAAGCTGCGCGACGTGGAACAGCTGGCCGATGAGAAGGTCAACGGTCTGGATGTGTACCACCTGAAGGGCAAGGCCGACCGCGCGTCGATCGATCCGATCACCAGCGGCGCGATCGAGGGAGATCCGATCGCGATCGAACTCTGGATCGCCAAGGATTCCTCGAATCTGGTGAAGCTGGTGCTGACGGAGCCGCAGGTGCCGAACAAAGCGAAGCCCGCGATCTGGACGCTCACCTTCGACAAGTACGATCAGCCGGTGACGATCAACAAGCCGCAATAGGCGGGGCTTTCTAACCAAGACTTTCTCGCCCGATTTGTGCTGCCACCCCACAGGAAGTGATACCGCGAAGGGTAGGTTCGATGCTCGGCACTGCACCTCCGCGACGTGACCCCGCCGACTCAGCGAACGCGCCCGCCGCGTTGCCCGCTGGTGGAAGGGCGATCCTCGCCGCAGCCCTCGCGGCGGTCTTCATCGCGGCGCTCGACCTGACGGTGATCACGACGATCCTGGCGCGGATTATCTTCGATCTCGGCGTTAACGCGGCCGAGATCGAGCGCTACTCCTGGGTGGTTAGCGGGTATCTGCTGGCCTACCTGATCACGATCCCGGTCGCGGGCCGCGTCTCCGACCTCGTCGGGCGGCGTCCGGTCTTCCTGGCGGCGCTTGCCCTCTTCGCGATCGGCTCGGTTTGGTGTACCGTCGCGCAGGGACTCGTGCCGCTGATCGCCGCGCGGATGGTGCAGGGGCTCGGCGGCGGCGCACTGGTGCCGGTGACCCTGGCCCTCGCTGCCGATCTCTTGCCGCCGCGCCAGCGCGCCACTGCCGTGGGCGCTATCGGCGCGATCGATACCCTCGGCTGGGTGCTCGGGCCATTGTGGGGCGCGGGGGTGGTCGGCGTCCTCGGCACGGCACGCCTGGGATTGCTGGGCGACTGGCGCTGGGTCTTCGCGCTGAATGTGCCAATCGCGATCGGCGTCCTGGCGATCATCCTGGTGGCTTGGCGACGTACCGCGCATACAGAAACGCGCACGCGCGGGCGCTTCGATTGGCCCGGCGCGATCACGTTGACCCTTGCCCTGGCGTTCACCAATCTGGCCCTCTCCTCGGGGGTGGAAGGGGGCGGCGAACCGCGCGCCCTCGGGGCTTCTGCCAATCCGCTCGCGCCGTACCGACTGCCGCTACTCGTCAGCGCGGTCGTGGCGTTCGTCCTCTTCATCGCGCTGACGCGGCGCGCATCGTGGCCGATTATCCCGCTCTCGCTTTTCCGCCGCCCGGTCTTCAGCGGGGCAAACGCGGCGAATCTGCTCGTCGGCGTGTCGCTGATCGTCGTGATGGTCGATGTGCCGTTCGTCGTGTCGCTCCTCGAATTCGACCCCGCGCGTGCCAGTCTGATGAGCGCGCTGTTGCTGCTGCCGTTCACCATCGCGATGGCGGTGGGCTCACTCGCCGGTGGGGCGAGCGCCGAGCGTGCGGGCTACCGGGCGATCGCGATCCTCGGCCTGGTGATCGCCGCCCTCGGATTTTGGCGACTTTTCGGCTGGCCGCAAGAGTTGGCCTACGCGCGGATGGCGATCGATCTGCTGATCTGCGGCCTCGGCCTCGGGCTGGTGATCGCGCCGATTGGGGCGGCGGCGATCAATGCCGCGCCGTCGGGTGAGCATGGGATCGCCTCATCGCTGGTGCTGGTGATGCGCCTGCTTGGGATGACGGTCGGCCTCTCGGCGCTGACCTCGTGGGGGGCGGGGCAACTCGATCAGAAGATCAAGGGACTGCCACCCCTGACGCAGCGCTCGGATGAAGCGATCGCCGCGTTTCTCACACGTCAGTTGGAATATCAGGCGCAACAGGTGACGTTCATCACGCTCGATATTTTGCATCAGACGTTTGCGATTGCCGGTGTAGTGTGCTTGCTGGCGATTGTGCCGGCGGTGTTCCTGTCAGGGCGAGGCGGGGGCGAGTAAGGGGGGCGGCCCTCAACCCCCCCCGCCACAAGGGTGGTTGAGAACCTGCGGGCGGCCCCCCCTCTCCCAATTCTGGGAGAGGGGGCTAGTCCTACAGCGACACTTCGTAAACTTGGTGTTCGCGGCTAGGCTGGGGCTATGACGTTCGGACATGTGCTAGGATACCGTCCGTATTACCCAAACGCCGCGCCAGGAGTTGCCCGATGCCGCACATCGCCGTCGCCGACATGATGGTGCACTACGAGGAG
>DATCMP010000863.1:0-7674 GCA_036563365.1 Thermomicrobiales bacterium | reverse complement strand
TCGACCGGGTGATGGACGAGATCAATGCCGGCGTCGTCGCGCAATTGGGCGAAGAAGAGGCCGAACGGCTGCGCGCGACGCTGATGGTATTGGGACGGGTCGCGGCACCGATCCGTGAGATGATCCAAGGAGGCGAGGGATGAGCGCGCAATTCGATACCAAGATCGCGGTGGTGCTGCGCGAGGATCTCGCCGTCTGGCAGAAATTGAATGTCACGGCGTTCACGGTGAGCGCCGTCGCCGGGGCGACGGCAGGATTGCTCGGCGAGCCGTACGTGGATGCTTCCGGCCTGACCTATCTGCCGATGGTGCGGCAGCCGATGCTGATCTTCAGCGGCGATGCGACGGCGGTGCGCCGGGCCTACGAACGCGCGCTGGCGCGCGATGTGCCGCTGGCGATCTTCACCGAGGAGCTATTCACGACCGGTCATGACGACGCCAATCGCGCCGCCGTGCGCGCGGTGGCGAGCGCGGACCTGCAATTGGTCGGCCTGGCCTTCCGCACCGAGAAGCGCGTCGCCGACAAGGTCCTGAAGGGGCTCGCGTTGCACCAATGAGCGGGGGTAGGAAAAACCGCCCGCCCATATCGCCTTATCGAATTAGGATCAATGTTGGTAAACAAAAGTGTACAAACCTGTCTTGATCGAGTACTATGAGCCTCTAGTCGTCAGGAGAGACCGGAATTAGTCGGCTTATTGCAGTAGACGAGAGTGAGAGATGATGGGCGCGGATAAGATCGGAATTGTCCTCCTTGCATTGATGTTGATCCCATTGATCGCGGTTATCGGCCCACAGGCACTCGGCGCGCTCGCCGGTGCGGCGATGATGCTCGGCATGGTCCGTATGACCGGGCGCAATCAATAGACGTTGCGGGTTCCCGGCGTGAAACGCAAAGGGAGCGTCCCCGGCCGGTTTTGGCCGGGGACGCTCCCTTTGCGTTGGGAAAATTAGCGCGTTACGCGCCTGCCACTGACCGCGCGGAGGATGGCGATCAGGATGCAGGCACCGACGAACGCGACGAAGATCGAGCCGATGTCGAGATTATTGACCGGGTTCGAATTGCCGGTCAGGATCGAGAACAGGAAACCGCCGAGGAGCGCGCCGACGATACCAACGATGATGTCACCGATGATCCCGTAGCCGCCGCCCTTCATGACCACACTCGCCAGGAATCCGGCGATCAGGCCCAGCACGAGCCAACCGATAATACCCACGATCGTCTCCCCCTTCGCTCGCGTCGGCGCAACACAACCCATGTCGCGCGCCACCGACACCGTGAACCCTCATCACCATCGTTCTCGCCCCTTGACGATCACGCCGATGATTCCTCCGGTGCCCTTAATGCAGAAAGCGTGCCACAGCCAGGGCTATCGAACGGCGACCAACCCGAGCACTTAAAGCCCTTCGGCCAACGACTCCAGTTGCTGCAAGAACCACGTCCCCGGCATACGACCGGTTTGATACGGGTGGACCAATGCGGGCAGCACGCCACGCTTCGCCTGCACCCGTTCCGCGACCTCGCGAGAGGCGGGTACGAAACGCTCATCGATCACCACTAAGGGGTCAATGTCGGTGATCTCCTCCTCAGCCACGCGCAAATGCTCGGACCAGAGGCGAAGCCGTAAGGCGCGCGCGCCCGCCGCATCGACGCTCTGCGCGTTCATCTCGCTATCGAGCGCCAGCCCGCGACGATTGAGGTTGGCGGAGCCGATCATGAACCACTCGTCGTCGATGATCGCCACCTTAGCGTGGACGTAAATCGGCACGAAGCCGAAGCCGAAGCGCCCGGCGGTCGGCCCGCTGCTGTAGAGCGAGAAGGCGTGGAAACGGCCTCGCCCGCCATCCACCTCGCGCAGGCGCTCGACTTGCTTGTCGTTGTCATACTTACCGAAGTCGGCATGGGCTGGCAGGACCACGACGATGCGAAACCGCTCGTCGTTCCGCTCCAACGCCTCGATCAGGGCCGTGACGATCTCTTCGGACCACAGGTATTGATTCTCCAGGTAGATGAAGCGGCGCGCCCGTGCGATCGCGTCGCGATAGGCATCGGCGATCCCGAATTCCCCGCGCCGCAGTGCCCGATAGGTCCGCGTCGGGATCGTCCGCACGATTTGGCAAGGGGTCTGCCACTCGGGCGCGGGTGCCGGGCGGCGCTGCGGCAACTCGCGTTCCTTGGTCACCGCGAACCAGCGCTGCCGGAAATTCTCTTCCAGATCGGCGACGGCCTCGCCCCGAATTTGGAGCGCCACATCGTGCCAGTTGCGCCCGTGGCGCAGGGGATGGCCGGGGCGATCCCAGCGATCCCCCTCAAGGGTCGTCAGATCGAGCCCGCCGACGAAACCGATTTGCCCATCAACCACGAGCGCCTTCTGATGATGGCAATGGGTCGGGCGCGCTTTGTCATCGAGTCGCACATCGATTTGTGGCGCGGCACGGCGCAGTTCATCGCGAGACTGCTCGGTAATCTTCTTCGTCGGCTGGAATAGCAAGGTCGAACCGCTCCAGATCAGCATCTTGACGGTGACCCGCTCGGAAACTTCGGCCAAAACATGGGTCAGGAGATCGTCTTCGGCTTGTTGGCCGTCATCGGCGCGAGCCAGCGCGAATGCCGGCGTCAGCGCCCAGCCGACGATATAGACGTACTCCTGCGCTTCCTTGATCGCCTGGAGCATCGCATCGAACGCCTCTTTGCCATCGAGCAATGGCGTCAGTTCGTTGTGCCGACGCGGCGGGAAGCTGCGCTCATACCACCGATCGTCACCCGACCACCACTGATTCCGCGGCATCTTGCCGCCGGAGACACGACCTTTAAGGTGTCGATGCGGTCGGCGACGATGGAAGCGACCGGCCATGGCGCGCGGCAACAGCCCGAGGAAAGGGAGCGCGGTGCGCGCAAAATCGCTTAAGGGCATGGTGGTTTTCCTTCCGAGATTGTCGCGTATCGGCGTGTCTCGCTACGAGCATGACACGTTACTCGCTTATCAACAACTACCGTTATATCGCGAATCGGGCAAAGACGCGAACTTGTGCATAAAGCACAAAAGGCGGCAAAGATGTTGGGCTGCGGGGATATAGTGATCGTCGCGCAGATTTCTTATGCTAGGGGTCAGGTGGAAAACCTGTGTAGTTTGCTCAAAGCCTCGCTGCACGGGAGGTGCTGAGCGACGGTGTTGGGGCCAGGGAAAGGATGGAGGATGGACCAGATCAATTCGGGCGACACAGCGTGGGTACTCGTGTCGGCGGCTCTGGTGATGCTGATGACACCCGCGTTGGGATTTTTCTACGGCGGTCTCGTTCGTCGCAAGAACGTCCTGTCGACGATCATGCACAGCTTCTTCATCATGGCGCTGATCAGCGTGCAGTGGGTGCTTTGGGGCTATTCGTTCTCGTTCGGGACTGATGTCGGCGGCCTCATCGGCGGCCTCGACTTCATCGGCCTGCGCGGCGTCGGGGCCGCCCCGAACGCCGACTACGCGGCGACGATCCCGCATTCGGCCTTCATGGCCTTCCAGATGATGTTCGCGGTGATCACCCCCGCGCTGATCACCGGGGCGTTCGCCGAGCGCAAGCGTTTCAAGGCGTTCGTCATCTTCACCCTCGCCTGGGCGACCTTCGTCTACGCGCCGGTTGCCCACTGGGTCTGGGGGGTCGGCGGCTGGCTCCGCACGATGGGCGCGCTCGATTTCGCCGGCGGCACGGTGGTCCACATCACGTCCGGCGTGTCGGCGCTGGTCGCGGCCACCGTCCTCGGCAAGCGTGTCGGTTTCGGCAAGGAGAAGATGGATCCGCACGATCTGACGATGACCGTGCTCGGCGCGGGCCTCCTCTGGTTCGGCTGGTTCGGGTTCAACGCCGGTAGCGCCCTCGGCGCAAATGGGCTGGCGGCGAACGCCTTCGTCGTGACCAACACCTCCGCGGCGATGGCCGCCCTCTCCTGGATGACGATCAGCTGGATTCGCCACGGTCGCCCGAGCGTCCTCGGCGCGGCGGCTGGCGCGGTCGCCGGGTTGGTCGCCATCACCCCTGCCGCCGGCTACGTCGATGCCAGCGCCTCGATCGCGATCGGTTTCGTCGCCGGGATCCTCTGCTTCTTCGCGGTTGATCTGCTGAAGCGGAAGGTCGACGATGCGCTCGACGTCTTCGCTGTCCACGGCGTCGGCGGCATCTGGGGCGCGATCGCCACGGGGATCTTCGCGCAGAAGTCCGTCAACGAAGCGGGTAACAACGGCCTGCTCTACGGCAACCCGCAGCAACTCCTGACGCAGATCGTCGCGGTCGCCGCCGTCGCCGCCTTCGCGGCCATCGTCACGGTCGTCATCCTTAAGGTTATCGATCTGGTCATCGGGCTGCGCGTCCCGGAGCAGGAAGAGGTCCTGGGCCTCGACACCACGCAGCACGGCGAAGCGGCCTACCAACTCTAACAAGCGCGAGCGGCTCAACGATAGTGTAAGGAGAACGCCATGATGATCGTTGCCTTCCTCTG
Organism: Thermomicrobiales bacterium; assembly: GCA_036563365.1. Taxonomy (GTDB): domain Bacteria; phylum Chloroflexota; class Chloroflexia; order Thermomicrobiales; family CADCWN01; genus CADCWN01. The sequence continues at coordinate 3,192 of DATCMP010000863.1, read as the reverse complement.
CTTCATCGCCCTGATCGCCGCCTGGTTCATCGCCCCGAAGGAAATGACGGTGCCGGAAGTGGCCCCGATCGTCAAGAGCGTCGAGCTTACGGCACCGGCCGTTTCCTAAACGCTCATCAGCAACGCCCCCGGCAGCGAGTATGCTGCCGGGGGCGTTGCCGTTGCTCACGCAAACCCGGCGCAGCCCTTGAGCTATGGTGGTAGGGTCGGGTCATCGACCCGCCCGGTTGGTGGCGGCAGTTACGTTGCCATCTGCCACCACACGCCCATGGCATCGACCGATGCGGGTAGCGTTGCCGAACGGGCGTGTCACCGACCCACCCCTACCCAATCACCAGCGCCACAATCCGCAAGTTGGCACGTTGATCCCGCCCAGGGCAACCTTACGACGTTCGACTCCGTCACGACATCAGCGCCGCGCGATATGCGCTGGCAGCGTCGGCGGCACCAGGAGCACGCTGAGACCGAGCCCGACCAGGCCCGCGAGCAGCGAGATACCGATCCAGTATTCCGGGGGCCAGGCGATCCCGCCGCTCAACCCTGTCGCCAGGAAATGCCCCAACCAGAGGCCGATCGGCACCCCCGTCGCCAGCGCGCGGAACGCCGCCGGACGACGGGGGCCGGGCGCGTAGCGCCAGATACCGAGATCGGCCAGCAACCCCGCCACGACCGCCACAACGACATCGATCGGCTGCCGAAAGCCGGTGACGGCGCAGAGCAGCCCGGCGATGATCCCGAAGAGGATCATCGCGCTGCCGAACGGCGGTCGCCAGCGCAACAGCACGAGCAACAGCGGCGCGAGTAGGAGCGCGGTTGTGATCAGGACCATCGCGAGGTCGAGGTCTTGCGTCGCGGCCAGCGCTTCCGGGGGGATGAGGGCCGTGGCGACGCGACCATCGCGCAGGTACGCCAACCCCCAGAGCCAGATCAGCATCGCCCCCACGATCGACGCCGCGCCGCTGAGGGAAAGGAGCGCGGGCAGGAAGCGTTCCAGACTCGGGGTATCTTCGGCGGGGTCATCGGAGGCCCAGGCGGCGCGGAACGGGCTGCTGACGATCAGGACAATCCCCAGGAAAAGCAGTAGGTGGGTGGGGCTGAGCGACGCCTTGCGGTTCTGCTCGATCCCGATCGTCTCGTGCCAGATCAGATCGCCGAGCCCGGCGAAGCCGAAGAGCAGCACCCCGACGACACCGGGGCCATACCCACGCGGGATCGCCGCGCGCCCGAGAAAGCCCGCGCGGCGTTGCCGCGCGATCAGCCAGATCATCCAAACAGCGCAGGCACCATAGCCAGAGTACAGGACACCGTGCCAGGGGGTGAAAAAGCTCTCCACGCCCGGCTGGGTATGGTGCGCCCAACCATCGATCGCCAGGCCCAGCATCAGCCACTGCCCGAGCACGATCGTGCCGAAATCGGCGCGGCGGGAGAGTACCACCGCCTGTTGCTCCTCAATGGCCCGTGTGCGCCGCTCGCGTACGCTCATCGTCCCTGCCATGATCCCTCTGCCTTGCAGCCCGCATCGCTTCCCCGGCGCACATTACGACAGTGTACCAGGGCGTCCACGAGGGGAGAGTCGTCTATCGGCAATACGGTAGATGGCCTGGGGTGGCCCTAATCGGCAAGTGGTACGCGCGCGTACAGATCGGCCAGCGCCAGGGTACAACCGCCACCAATGGCGAGGGTGAGACTCGCGGCACGCCCCTGCGCCTCACCGATAAACCAGAGTCCATCGGGCATGCGGCGGTAATAGTCGATCCGGTATTCATCCTGAGCGATCAGCAGATATTCGTTCAGGGAGGGGATGCTGTGGTAGAGCGCGAACTTCCCGGTACGGTCGTAACGCTCAGTCGAGGGCGGCAGCACTTCGATGATGAGGGCAGGGTTGAGCAAGGTGTCCATCTCGGCATCATCGAACTGCGGCTCGTCGCACGCGCCGACGAGATCGGGATAGGTGTAGCTATTCCGAGCCGGGATCGCCACGCGCATATCGCTCGTATACGTCTCGCACGGTCGCGCTCGCAATTGCGCGATCAGGCTCGCGTTCGTATCGCCGACGATCAGGTTGTGCTTGCGGCTCGCCCCCGCCATCGCCACGATCACGCCGTCGTGGTATTCGTGCTTAACCGCAGCGCGTCGCTCCTGGCGCAAGTATTCCGCCGGTGCCAGCGCCGGTTGCGGACGCAAAGCCATAAACACGTCCTCCTGGTGGAAAGTGGGGAGGGCAAGATGCCCTCCCCTGTCGATCGCGACTGTGTCAGCGCCGCTTCCCGAACATCCTGGGGTAGATCAGCGGCCAGGGGCTCGGCATCTCGCCGACCGGCACGGTGATCAGGGCGGGGCCATTCGTGGCGAACGCCTCGCGCAACGTCCCTTCCAGCTCATCCGGCGTGGTCGCACGCATCCCGGCGACGCCGAACGCATCGGCCAGCTTGACCCAGTCGGGGTTGGTCAGGTTCGAGGCAATTGTGCGCCCATCGAACTGGTCGCGCTGCATCCGCTTGACGTTGCCGAACGCGCCATCGTCGAAGACGATCGCCACCGCCGCGATGTTGTGCGCCTTCGCCGTCGCCAACTCCTGCAAGTTATAGCCGAAGCCGCCATCGCCGTTGATCGAGACGACCTTACGCTCCGGCTGCCCTACTTGCGCGCCGAGCGCCGTGGCATAGCCCGCGCCCAGCGTCCCCTGGTAGCCGGAGGTGATGAAGGTGCGCGGCTCATAAACCGGGAAGCCGACCCACGACCAGTAGCTAATCTGGTTCACATCGCAGATGAAGACCCCATCATCCGGCAACGCGCTGCGGATCGCCCCGGCGAACGACGCCTGCGGCTGTAACTCGAAGAGGGTATCGTCGGCGCGCTCGCGGATCGCCTTGATCTCGGCGAGGCGCGACGCGCCCGCGCGCTTGACCCCGTCGAGCTCGTCGCGCAAGGCGGTCAGGGCCAGCTTCGCGTCCGCGACGATCCCCACGGTCGGGGTGATGTTGCGCCCGACCTCGTCCGGGGCGACATCGATCTGGATGTACTGCTGCCCGTGCGGCAAACTCCAGCCCATCGCTGGTTCGAGGAAGCGCGTGCCGACCGCCACGACGAGATCGCAATTCGGCAACAGTTCCAATCCGGCGACCGGGTTGAGGGCCAGCGGGTGTCGCGCCGAGAGGACACCGCGCCCGTTACGCGACATCACAACCGGGA
>DATCMP010000861.1:0-4763 GCA_036563365.1 Thermomicrobiales bacterium | reverse complement strand
GATCCGGTACGCCGCCGCTGCGATTTATTGTGTGGGGCGCTGACGAACAACGATCGTGCCCGCCGCAAAGTCACCGAGTCGCTGACGGCGGGGGGTTAAGCCGATCAGCAACCGACCGGGGAGGTGCAGAAACTGACCGTCGATCAGCCGCGCCGCCTGGCGCACGAGTGCGCGCCACCAGCCGATCGGGGCACCGCTGACGGTCACCACGCGGATACCGCAGAGACGCTTCCCGAGGGTCGTCCCCCAGAGCGCCTCGGCGATGACGAAATAACCATTGCCAAGCGCCAGCAGCAGCAACAACCCGCGCGATGATTCGGCAAATGCCCGACTGCCATACGGCGCGGCAACGATCAGGGCCGCGTAACCGAGCGCGCAGAGCAGCCCGACATCGAAGGCGAACGCCACGGTGCGTCGTGTGACGCTGGCAAGTTCCATCGCATCCCCACGTCGCACCGCGCGGAGTACGCCTAATCCGGCTTCGGCAGCAGCCCGCGCGCGATGGCGTAGACCGCCGCCTGCGTGCGGTCGCGCGCCCCGAGCTTCTGGAAGAGGAGCGAGAGGTTGTTCTTGACGGTGCTCTCGGCCAGGTCCAACTCGCTGGCGATCTCTTTGTTGCTCTTGCCATCGACGAGCATCCGCAGCAGCGTCATCTCGCGGTCGTTCAGGCGCTCGACCTTCGGCGTGCCGGGGTTGTTGACGAGGCGGTGGAACTCGCGCAGCAGGCTCGGCACCAGGGTCGGGTCGATCATCGACGCGCCCTGGCTGGTGACGCGCACCGCGCGCACGACATCCTGGGAACCGGCATTCTTCAGCAAATAGCCCCGCGCGCCCGCCCGCACCGCCTGGAAGGCATAGTCATCCTCGCGGTACATCGTCAGGATGACGATGCTGGTGCGCGGGAACTCGCTGAGGATCGTGCGCGTGGCGGTGATCCCATCGACATCCGGCATATTGATGTCCATCAGCACCACATCCGGGCGGAGCTGACGCACCAGCGTCTGCGCCTCCTGCCCATCGGCGGCGTCGCCGACCACCTCGATATCCTCTTCGAGTTCCAGCAACTGCCGCAGCCCCTGCCGGAAGAGCGCGTGATCATCGGCCAGGAGGACGCGGATCTTCTGCCCGGCGATCGGGCTCGGCGTCGGATTCGCCGTCAGCGTTACGTCATTCATGTATGGAAGCGACATATTGATCACCCCTGACATTGTCGTGTACCTCTCATCGTCGCATTGCGCCGGACCGCGTACCGATCTTCCGGCCGTACTCTCGAAATCATTGCTCGCCGCCTCACACGGCCTGCGTACCTATCGCTTATCCCGTCCCCGTACCACCCGGCGCGGTATCGGTCGGCACCGCCTTGACAGGGATCAGCGCCTCGACTCGCGTCCCCTCGCCCGGTTGGGATTGGATGGAAATATCGCCACCGAGTTCCTGTGCCAGTTCGCGCATCTGCACCAGCCCGAAGTGCTGCCCCGGATCGTCGGTTTTTTCCTTGACCAGGAAGCCCTGCCCGTCGTCGGAGACGAGCACCCGCAGGGCGTCGCCCTCTTTGGTCACCTCGACGTGAACGCTGTTGGCGGCGGCGTGCTTGCGGATATTCTGTAACGCCTCGCGAACGATCCCGATCACCGTGCGCTCGACCTCCGGCGCGAGGCGCGTGCCGCTCACCTGCTGCAAGGCCAGTTCGAGCTTGGGCATCTCGTTCAGCGAACTCGCCAGGGTGCGGAGTTGCGCGGTGATCGCCGGGCCGTGCCCGGACGCCGGCCGCCGCAGATCGCCGATGCAACGACGCAGTTCGGTCATCGCCGTCTGCAACAGTTGCCGCACGACCGCCGCCTGCTCGCGCGCGGCGGCGGGATTGCGCTCCACGAGGCGATCGAGCAGTTCGGTCTTCAGGTTCAGATACGCGAGGCTCTGCGCCACGCCATCGTGGATCTCGCGGGCGATCCGGCGGCGCTCCTGGGTGATCGCCTCCTCGACCTGCTCCGGCAGGACCGCTTTCGCCAACTGGCTGCGTAGCGACAGGGTGTGGAGGGTCAGGCTCATCGTTGTGCCGAGCGCGATCAGCTCCCGCTCGGACTCGGCATCGAGCGGGCGCGTGCATTCCTGCAGGACGACGATCCCATGCAACGTCTCGTCGGCCACCAGGGGGATGACGAAGCTGCGGGGCTTACCGGGCAATTCGACCGGGCGCGCGCCGCGTGGCGGCCCGCTCACCTGCACCGTCGCCAACCACCAGCCCTGGATCTGCTCGGCAATGGCGAGCGGCGCGGTCGTCGGCTGCGGCCGGTCGGGGGCGTCGAGCCGATAGGCCAGGCCGAGTTGACCGTATTCGTCGCGCTCGAAAAAGAGGCAACAGGCCGGGCGCAGCACCGCGCCCAGCGCGGAGCAACCGCGGCGGTACAGATCGGCGACCTCGCGCGCGGCGGCGATCCGGTCGGCGCTCGGCACATCGCCATAACGACCGGATGGCGAAGTCGAAAGCGGCGCAGCGATTGGTACCATGGCCCCTGCTCTACTATCACTCACGATCTCGCCCCTGTCTGCGACAAGGGGTGCGTGTCGCAATATCGTCGTCCGAAGCGGCACAAGCCCTGGTTCATCCGTTCCCCCGTTCGCGGAGGAGCCGCGGCAAGATGATCTCGATCCGGGTCCCGGTCCCGGGGCGACTCTGGATATGGGCCGCGCCGCCGAGACTTTCGGCCCCCTCGCGGACCGCGTGCAGCCCCATCCCCTCCTCGCGGCGCAGGGTCGCCTCGACATCGAAGCCGACCCCGTCATCGGTGACACTCAGCAGGACATCGTCGCCGAGGGTCCGCAATTCGATGCTGACCAGCTTGGCACGGGAATGGAGCCGGACATTGGCGAGTAATTCCTGCGCCATCCGGTAGGCGCGCGTCTCGACCGGGCTCGCCAGCCGCTCTTTGAAGCGACCCTGGAAGGTGGTGCGGATCCCGGTCTGCTGCTGGAAAGCGGTCAACTCGTCGCGCAACACCGATTGCAGGCCCAGGAGGTCGAGATTGGAGGGGCGCAGCCCGCCGATCATCGTCCGCAACTCCTCGATCCGCTCGGCCAGTTGCCGTCGCGTCTGCCCGAGCTCATCGCGGCACCGGTCGTGCCGACCCAGCTCGGAGAGGCGGATACAGAGATCGAGCCGGTAGCTGCTCGATGCCAGCTCCTGAAGTGCGCCATCGAGGACCCCATCGACCAGCGCCTTGCGCTCGGCCTCCTGCGCCTGGAGGGTCTGATCGAGCAACCGCCGCCGGACCTCGCCTTTCGCGCGCAGCACCCCGTAGAGCCGCCCGTGTTCGAGGGTCACGGCGGTCTGCGCGGCGACGGTCGTCAAGAATTCGATCTGCTCATTGGAGAAGGCATGTTCGTGACTGCTGACCACCACCAGCGCGCCGAAGGTACGCCGTCGCAGGCGCAGCGGGAAGTAGACGGCGGAACCGGCCACGTCGGTGCCGAACTCCGTCGCGAGGGTCGCGGGCAGGGCTGCCGTCCCATCGAACGCCTCGATGGTGTCGTAATGGACGCGGCGCGTGCCGCGAATCGCCGCAGAGAGGGCGTCGGGGCCGAGCGGCACGGCGGCGTGTGTCGCCAGTGGCGCATCATCGAGGACACCCCAGGCGGTCAGGGTGGCGTTTGGCCGCCCCTTCCCCATCGCCTTCGCCTCGTCGAGGATCGCCAGGAGGCAGGCACCGGGGACGACATCGGCGACGCGCGGTTGCAACCGGGCGAAGAGCGCGCCCGGCTCGCTGCTCGCCGCGGCGGCGAGCGCCAGCCCGATCTCGTTCAGCGCTTCGAGGCGCTGGGTGCGGCGGCGCAATTGCTCGTAGAGGATCGCGTTCTCCAGCAGCAGCGTGAGTTGCCCCGCGACCGCCCCGGCGAGGCGCACGCGCTCGGCGGTGAAGGGCGACGCGCCATCGGCGGGTCGATCGAAGTCGAGGAGCAGGATCCCGATCGCGTCGCGCGCCCGTCCCCGGATCGGCACCAGCAGCAACGTCACCATCCCCAGGTCGTTGACCAGCGTCGCGGGGAGCAGATCAGCCGTCTGCGGCTCGGTCACGACCAGCGGTTCATCGGTCTGCACGGCAGCATCGATCGCCGTGAGGGGTTGCGGCCCGGGGAAGAAGCGCTTCAGGGCGTTGACGGCGGCGTCACCCAGTCCGGCGGTCGCGGCGGGCTCGAAACGCCCCCCGACCGGCTCGCGCAGGAGCGCATACGAACGGCTCGCGCCGAGCGCGGCGTGAACGTGGCCGACAACCTCCTGCAAGACCTCTTTCGGCGTCGCGCCGTGACTGAGATCGCCCTGGATCGTCAGCAACGTCCGCAGTTCGGCGTTCTCGGCGCGCAAGAGCGGCAGATTATCGGCAGAGTGGCCCTCCACCGACACCGCCGCTACTGAATTGGCGGTGGGGTACACCGCGGTCACAGCATCACCATACTTTCTACGTCATCGTCGGGATCGACAGCGGTTTTTCGCTGCGGAATGCCGTGTAGTCGTCGCCTACGGGGTGATGAGAGACGGGTAATTGAGCCCTGCCCAGGCCCATTCATTGTACCGTCCGATCCTGCGACGCAGAAGACCTTTTCGACGGTACTTACGTCCCGGTTCCGGGGTGGCGGTCGGCCTAAACTGAAGCGCCGATGGGATCTACATGGGGGACCGCCTGGTGGGCATCCGGCGATGGTACGAGCAGGTCCTCGGCCAGGGCTTGCAGTTTGCGGCGGCAGCGGGACTGGACCTCGACAATGCG
>DATCMP010000860.1:0-4088 GCA_036563365.1 Thermomicrobiales bacterium | reverse complement strand
TCGTTCTCTTCCAGCGCACCACCGATATCGTCTCGAAGGTCGCCGATGGCAGCGCCGACGTGGGGATCACCGGCTACGATCTGGTTGCCGAGTACAGCCAAGACGACGACGATCTCCTCCTGCTCCTCCCGAGCCTCGGCTTTCGCTCGGCGCGACTCGTCGCCGCCGTGCCGCAAGCCTGGCTCGACGTGGCGACGATGGAAGATCTGGCCGATCTCTCCTCGGATATCAAGCGGCGGGGGCGTACCCTGCGCGTCGTGACGAAGTTCCCAAACCTGACACGCGAGTTCTTCCACCGGCACGGGGTGACCTATTTCACCCTCGTCGGCGCGGATGGCGCGCTCGAAGCGGCCCCGGCGATGGGCTATGGCGATATGATCGTCGATATCACCGAAACCGGCGTGACCCTGCGCGACAACCATCTGAAGATTCTGGATGGTGGCACCGTCCTGCGCTCGCAAGCCTGCCTGATCGGTAATCGTCGTACGCTCGCCGCCAGCGCCAGCAAGCGCGAGGCCGTCCGGCATGTCCTGGAACTTTGCGAGGCGCGGCTGCGCGTGCAAGGGTATCACGTCCTCACCGCCAATATCCAGGGCTCGTCGTCGGAGGCGGTGGCGATGCACGTCCTCTCACATGGCGAGACATCGGGGATGCAAGGCCCGACGATCGCCCGCGTCTTCCCGAAAGAGCCGGAGGTGCGCCCGCTCGGCCTGGATTGGTACGCGGTGACCGTCGTTGTCGAGTCGCCGTTGCTGCTGCGGGCCGTCGATCACCTGCGCGCCTCCGGCGCCTCGGGGATCACGGTGGTGCGCCCGGACTATGTATTTGGCGGGCAGTCCGAATCGTACGAGAAGTTGCTGGTTGCACTTGGCTTGTCCGAGGAGCGGAAACCCATACATGCTGAGGTGTGACGGTACGGCATGACGCTTCGAAGGTTGAATTACAGAGCGCTCGGAGGACACCGAGAAGAGGTAGACCTTTAGAGCACAAGGCGATCTATCCTTCCTGCACGTCGGGATTATCCGCGCGGAAACGTTTTCGGTGGAGGTTGATGAGTGTCCGATCCGCTGCCCACGCGCCTGCCGCCACACGCGGGCTACAGCGCGTATTTCCGGGTGCGCCACTATGAGATGGATGCACTCGGCCACGTCAATAACGCGGTCTATCTCCACTACCTCGAACAGGCCGCGATTCAGCATTCCGCCGCGATCGGGTACAGCGGTGAACAGTTGGCGGCGCTTGGCGGGTTATTCATCGCCCGCCGCCACGAGATCGATTACCTGCGCCCTGCCGTCGCGGGTGACCTCCTCCAAGTCGTGACCTGGGCCGCCGAGATGACCGGTGCTCGCGCCTTGCGTGAATATGCGATCATCCGCCGTGCCCTCCCCGAGGATGGGCACGTACCGGCTGATGGCGTGCTGGTCGCTGGTGCCGCTCCCCCCGGTGACCTCGTTGCACGGGCGCGGACCGTCTGGGTCTGGGTCGGTGCCGCCGATGGTCGCCCGCGCCGAATACCGGTCGAACTGCGCGGCGCTTTCCTGTCGACGCAGGCGGACATTTGAGCGTCAGCGCCTGAGTCGCTGGTTGCGCTCCGTGCGCGGTCACAAGGGAATTGTTCGCCGCGAAACCTTGACGTTGCCCCGATGGGATGCTATTATTCCCTCCGGTCAGGGAGGTGTGGTGTAGTGGTTAACACGCTGCCCTGTCAAGGCAGAGACCGCGGGTTCGAGCCCCGTCACTTCCGCCAGTGCGATACTTTCGCCACGACGTTGACAGTCGAGGGCGAAAAATCCGGCAAGTTCGGGTCGTGGCTTCACCGCTACGACCCGATTGTCGTTAATGACGATCTCGTCGAATACTAGACGTGCTAAGCGGTTGCGCTGCTCCTGGTTTGCCGCCGCCCATGCCTCCTTCAAATTGCCGAGCAAGTTAGCTAGTTCGGCTAAGTCATCTTCCTCTTCAGTTTGCTGCGCCGCGATTGTGACCAGTTCGCGTTTCACCCGCTCACGCTCGGCGAGATATTCCTCGCGTGCCATATCACCCAACTGATACAGGTCTTTCGCCCGCTCAAGTTGTCGCTCCAGCCGCCGCTGCTGCACGGTGGTGTCGACGTGTATGGTCTTCGCCTCAGCAGTGATGAACAATTTCAGGCGGTCGCGGTAGTCGGTGGGAATCGAGAAGACCGCGAGATAAGCCGTGATCTGTTCCTCATAGTGGGCGATGAAGGTGCTTTTCGCGGCGCATCCGCCGGTTTGCCGTTTGCTGGCGCAGTACAACCGCGGCTTCCCCTTGTTTGGTTGGGTTTGCATGCGAGAGCCGCAATGGGCGCAAACTGCCAATCCTGAGAGGCTGTACACCGCGGCGTCCCGCCGCACCGTGGTGCGGCCGATCGTCGCGCGTCGTGCGCGTTGCTCCAGCGCCGCCTCGAAGGTGGCGCGGTCGATGACCGGTTGGTGCCGACCGAGTATCGTCTCGCCCGGCTGTGCGCTAGGCAATTCACCTAGGTAGAAACGACTTTGCAGCGTCGCGCAAATCGTATCTTTGCTGAACGGGTTCGGTGCGCCGCGGTAGCCCATGGTGCGATAGCCGCGCTCGTTGAGTGCCTGCGCCACCTCGCGATCGCTGCGCCCATCGGCCGCCAAGGTGAAGGCGAGCCGCAACCCATCGATCGTGTCGGGGTTCGCGACCGGGATACCGTCCGGGCCTTTCATCATGCCCCAGGGTAGATGGCCGTTATACAGACCCTGGGCCTTGCGTTCGGCCTTCCCCTTCTTCGTCTCCTGGCTGAGGTTGTCGGAGTAGTATTGGGCGAGGGTCGCCATCATCCCCATGAACAGCCGCCCCTCGGGACGCGTGTAGTCGAGGTCGGACTGCGCCACGGCGACGAAAGTGACGTTGTGTCGCGCCAGATGCTCCAGGCTCTCGAAGGTCACGCGAATATTCCGCGCGAACCGATCGATCTTGTGGACGACGACCACGTCAAGGCGTCCATCGGCCGCGTCATCCAACAACCGCTTGAACGCTGGGCGCTTATCGATCCGATCGGTACGCGCCGACTTGCCCTCATCGGTGTACTCATCGGCGATTGCCCAGCCCTTTGCGGCGCAGAATTCTGTGAGGATCCGCTTCTGCGCGTCGAGCGAGAAGCCGTCGACCTGCTCCTCGCTCGACACCCGGTAGTAAATGCCCGCGCGCATGGTATCCTTGCCCTGACCCGCGATGGGCGAACATCACGGATCGCTGAGCCGCGTAGTTCATGCTACGCGGCTACTTCTTTTGCCCTAGGCTATCGCCCGCGTCCCCGAACGCGAGCCACTGCGGCGAGACATCCAATTGTGCCGCCAACTTGCGGATCGTCGCTGGGCGGGGCCGCGTATGGCCATTCTCGATGCGTGTCAGCGACGGGCGTGGCATCCCAGTTGCCTGCGCCAACTCTGCTTGCGACAAGACTTTCCGTTGCCTTGCTTCTCGGATGCGCCCGCCGATAGTGTCCATCGATTCTCCACGAACCATTACCAGTATGTTACATATATGATACAAAATAGAGAACGTGATGTCGACATATAGCGATCAAGTCTCAGGCTCGAGGTGTAAGGGCTGCGGAATGTCCAAGATGATGAGCTCTTAGTGGTTAGATATGGTTATTGATGATTCCAACCAGATAGTTAGTGGCGATTGCGGGGTGCATGTTGGGATTAGGGACGGGGCCGCTGCTGTGGTGGAGCGTGGATGACACGCGGCTGCACGTCGACCTGGTGATGAGCCTGGGGTTATTGGGGGAGTTGGATCGGGCGGACCGGCGGCCGGGAGGTAGCGCGGGAGAGCAGGGACGAGTGACGAGAACAGGCGAGGCTGGGGATCTTCCGCAGTTGCCGTGTAAGCCGCATGTTTCGTGGCGGCCACGGTGCTGCACCGTGGCCGCCACGTTCTAGCGGAAGTGGCGGCTAATCTGCTCGATGAGCAGCCAAACCATATCCGCTACCAAGCGTCCGAGGAGGGCAGCGGAGAACTCTCTCCGCCACCTGCGTCTCGGGTGATCGGGGAGACGATAACGTTGCCGTCTCCCCATGCCGGTTGATGAGCGCACC
>DATCMP010000858.1:0-3089 GCA_036563365.1 Thermomicrobiales bacterium | reverse complement strand
ATCCTCTTGTCGGCTAATGGCCGAGCGCCCGCTGCCAACCGGCGCGAATCTCTTTGTCGAGCGATGCCCGTCGCCGTGCGGCGCTCGCCGCCACATCGTCGTGTGTCTCTTCGGATGTCAGTGTATCGTGGCTCCGCTGCTGTTCGTCGTTATCGTGCGCCAGCTGCTGCGCCACGTCGTCGGATATTGGTTGTTGCTGGTCTGCCATAGTTGTTACCTCTATCGTATCTTCTCGTTGCCGGCCTATCCGTAACAAGAATCTCTCCGGGTGTCATATTGGCTCGGTCAGGCCACCGATTAACGGTCTCGCCGGATGGAACATATCGTCCGCCCGCGGTTGCTCAGTTTGTTCTTTGTCAATTATCTCTTTGTCCGTATTGCTCCTTTGGCCTTCCACCACGACGATTAAGGGAATCACAATGCAAAAACCTTGCCGTGGATGCGGCTTTTACCGCTACAGCAACAGCCTCATCTATATTTTTAGTATACGGTTTGCCCTTTAGCAGCAGTATTGGCCGGACGAGGGGTTTCTTCACAGAGGACGCCCGATACGTGCTCCGACGAATGGGGGAAGGGCGTATCGGTCAAATGGGGGAGGGTTATCGCGCCCGATGCGTCATCAGCGTGCGTACGGCGAGGCGCTGATCCACCGCCAGGACGAGGGCCAGATCGTTCGGCCCGATCTGCCGGAGCAGCCGATCGAGCGCCACCAACTCGCTCGCGACCCCATTGACGATCGGGGGCATCTTGCTCCGGGCGATGCTGGTCAGCAGCACCTTCGCCACCGCCGATGCCGCAGCGGGCGGCGGACCCCCTTGCTGGCCGCGATCGTGATGGACGATGACCTGATCGAACGACTGCCCGAGGAGACGACCGATCTCCGGCGCATTCATCTGCGGGAGTTGCGCCTCGGAGAGGACGACGATCCGTCGCCGCCGATTCGGCACCTTGCGGAGCCCCCGGACCAGCACGCGGGCACTCACCGCATCGTGGAAGCGATCGAGGATGACGGTGGCCCCCTCGATCGCGAACTGATTGCAGGCACCGGGCATCATCGTCGGGGACGAGGTGAAGGCGCACAGGGTCGCCGCGATCTCGGTCGGTGGGACGCCCAGGTGCCACGCCGCCGCCACCGCCGCCAGGGCGTTCTGCACCTGGAAGATGATCGCCCCGCCGACCGCGATGGCGACCTCCCGCACCGAGACGACCGGCTGCGAGCGTCGCCCTTCGCAGAGGACGATCATCCCGCTGGAGATCGTCACCGCGCGCTTCCCGGCGGCCAGGTGTGCTCGCACGATCGGATTGCTGCGGGCAACGCTGTAATAGATCAGGTTGGCTGTGGTGTGGCCCCCCTCATCGGCCACGACATGATCGTCGGCGTTGAGGACGAGCGCGCCTTCAGGGCTGATCGCGCGGATCAGCGCGAGCTGCGCCTGTCGCTCGACCTGCGCGCGTGCCTCCGCTTCGCAGAGCCGATCGTTGCCGCAGAAGGAGGTGATGATCCCCAAACTGTAAGTGGCGGGCGGCAAACCGGCCGCGTTGACCGTGCGCGCATCGAGTTCCTGGATCGCCAGATCGAGTTCGCCGTCCACCAACGAGCGCAACGACTCGCCCCAGGGGATCAGCTCTCCCCGCTGGCGCCGTCCCTGGACCCAGACCCCCTGGTCGGTCCACAACGCGAGTTTGACCGCGTGGCGTTGCAACATCGCTTCGAGTAGCCGTGCCGTGGTGGTCTTCCCCCAGCGCCCGCCGATGGCGACGAGTGGCAGGCGCTGGGGCGAGGGCTTCGTCGATCCCGGAGGGGCACTCTCTGCCAGGGTTTCCATCATCCAATTACTTTCCGCAGACGCATCGTTCGGTTATCGGCGGCACCGGCGTTGTGGAGCCGATGTCATCGCGCCGGGGCTGGTTCGAGCGCGGACGCGGGCTTCTCTATTGTACCCTGCACGTAGACCGGCTGGTCACCCGCTCCTCCTCGTCGTAGTTGTAGCCAGAGGACGAGCAGCGGCAGCCCGAAGGCGACGACGTTGTGTAACGGCAGGACACTCCCGCGGTCGAATGGGAGTTGGTTGCCCCACATCACGTAGAGGACCAACACCGAGGCCGAGAAGGTCAGCGTTGTGGCGGTCGAACGTCGTCCACCGACGACCGGGGCTAACCCGACCAACCAGGTCACATACCACGGCCAGAACCACGGCGTCGCCAGCACCAGATAGGTGAACAGGATCCAGAACGAGCCGCGGATCCAACTGGTCAGGTCGTGGCTGCGCCATGTCAGCAACGCCCAGAGGGCCAGGAAGGCAATTCGCCCGCTGGTGAGGACGAGCAGGTTGGCGATATCGTGACTCTCGCCCGCAGGCAAGACCGCCGAGAAAACGCCGCGCAAGCTCCAGTAGACCAGCTGCAAGAGCGAATTGTCATATTTCGACGCCGCCGACGAGTCGAACAGGAAGAGCGGGTTCCGCAGCGCCGCCGCGAATGGTGCCCAGAGGATCGCGCAGGCGGCGAACCCGATGACCCCGGCGCGGATCCAGGCCAGCACCCGTTCCTTGCTGATCCAACGCCCGTTGGCGTTCGAGGTTGTACGCCAGAGCATCAGCAGGTAGGCCGGAATGACCAGCAACGTGATGAACTTGGTCAGTACCGAGAGCGCCAGGCAGAGCGCGATCAGCCACGGGCGGCGGCGCTCAGGTACCGCCGCCGCGATCGCGGCCAGCAAGAAGAAAACGAGCCCGGCGTCGTTATGCCCATTCCCGGCGAACTCGATCAACGCCAGCGGATTCCAGGCGTAAAAGATCGTGCCGCTGATCTGGTCGCGCGGGCGCAGATGGCCGAGGATGAACCAGATCAGCGCGGCATTCCCTAGATGGAAGGCGAGCCCCAACATCCGAAAGCTGACGATATAACCCCAGATATTTGTCGCCGCCAGCGGGGCGACGACTTTGTACAGTGCGGTGCAGAGGAGCGTCCAGACCGGGCCATAGACCGACACCGCATCGTGCCAGTCGATCAGGCGGAAATTGAAGTCGAACTGCATATTATTGGGCGTGGTCGTATATGGGTTCAGGCCGTAGGCTCCGAACGCCCGC
>DATCMP010000853.1:0-6043 GCA_036563365.1 Thermomicrobiales bacterium | reverse complement strand
AAATGGGCCAAGGTCCGAGTGGGGCGATGAGGCGCTATACCGCCTGATCACCTTCATTCTCGGGAGGGAGCAAACAACGTGCCGATCAAGAAATATAAGCCGACTTCACCCGGTCGCCGTGGGATGTCGGTGTCGACGTTCGAGGAGATCACGCGCAGTACGCCCGAGAAAAGCTTGCTTCAGCCGCTGAAGAAGCACGCCGGGCGCAACAACCAGGGCAAGGTCACTACGCGTCACCGTGGCGGCGGTCACAAGCGGATGTATCGCTTGATCGATTTCAAGCGCAACAAGATCGGGGTGGCGGCGAAGGTCTTCTCAGTCGAGTACGATCCGAATCGTTCCGCACGGATCGCGCTACTGCAATACGCCGATGGCGAGAAGCGATACATCTTGGCCCCCGTAGGGATCAAGGTCGGCGACACGCTGATGTCCGGCCCCGATGCCGAGATTCGCGCTGGGAATGCGCTGCCGCTGCGGAATATCCCGCTCGGTACGCAGGTCCACAATATCGAGCTCAATCCCGGCCAGGGTGGCAAGATGGTGCGTAGCGCCGGTGCTTCGGCCCAGGTGCTCGCCAAGGTCGGCGAGGAAGTCCAGTTGCGTATGCCGTCCGGCGAGGTCCGCATCGTGCGGATGGACTGCATGGCGACGCTGGGTCAGGTCGGCAATGTCGATCATCAGAATATCACGATCGGCAAGGCCGGGCGTAATCGCTATCTCGGCAAGCGCCCGACGGTCC
Source organism: Thermomicrobiales bacterium (assembly GCA_036563365.1). Taxonomy (GTDB): domain Bacteria; phylum Chloroflexota; class Chloroflexia; order Thermomicrobiales; family CADCWN01; genus CADCWN01. The sequence goes on along the minus strand of DATCMP010000853.1, from coordinate 5,304 downwards.
GTGGCTCCGTGATGAACCCGCGCGATCACCCGCACGGTGGTGGTGAGGGTAAGGCCCCGATCGGTGGTCAGCCGAAGACCCCGTGGGGCAAGCCAGCGATGGGCTATCGCACTCGCCGCAACAAGTCAACCGACAAGTATATCGTGCGTCGTCGCGGCATGGGCCGCTAACTGAAGTACGAAGTTGGAAGTACGAAGTACAGGGCGTCACACCGTCGCAAGTTCGTACTTCGTACTTCGTACTTCGTACTTCCCAACGGGGGTAGCAGATGGGCCGGTCTTCCAAGAAGGGACCTTTCATTGATCCGAAGCTTCTGAGCAAGGTTCAGAAGATGAACACCGCGAACGAGCGCCGGGTCGTGCGCACCTGGTCACGCGACTCGACGATCTTCCCGGAGATGGTGGGGCATACGATCGCCGTTCACGACGGTCGTCGCCACGTCCCGGTCTTCGTTAACGAGCCGATGGTTGGGCACAAGTTGGGTGAATTTGCCCCCACCCGCACGTATCGGGGCCATGGGAAAGACGCTGCCCGTTCGTCGGGTCGCCGCTAACGCTGTGGAGGTGTGAGGAGTTGCGGTCGTGCGCGATAGCCGTCGATGCGGCGCTGCCCCGGCCTCGCTCTCTCACCCAGAACGGGGGGACATGGAAGTACGAGCGATCACTAGGAACATCCGCGTCTCGCCGCGCAAGGCCCGCCTTGTTTGCGACGCGGTGCGTGGGAAGGATGTCGATGCGGCGTTGGCGATCTTGCGGTTCTTGCCGCAGAAAACGGCGCCGATCATCGCCAAGACCGTGAAGTCGGCGACGGCGAACGCCGAGAACAATTATGACCTCGATCCGAATGCGCTCTACGTGAAGTACATCTTCGCCGACGACGCGCCGCAGCTGAAGCGTGGCGAGTTCCGCGCTCGCGGTCGGTTCAACCAGATCATCAAGCGCTCATGCCACATCACCGTGATCGTGGAGGAGCGCGAGGCAACCGCGCAGCGCCGTAACCAGACGCGCGCCGCCCGGCGACCGGCGGCTGCCGGTGCCGTCGCTGCAACGACGCCGGCAGCTGCGCCGACGGCGAATACGGATGAGAAAGTGACGGAGACCAATGGGACGGAAAGTTAACCCGATCGGGTTCCGACTTGGCTACGTACACGGTTGGCAGTCCAACTGGTATGGTGGCCGCAATTATACCGAGCTGCTGCACGAGGATCTGCGGATCCGCAAGTTCGTGATGAACGAGCTGCAGCGCGCTGGTATCTCCAAGGTCGAGATCGAGCGCCAGGCCAACAAGGTCGATGTCGCCGTCTACACCTCAAAGCCGGGGATCGTGATCGGCAAGCAGGGCGCGAACGTGGACCGGATTCGCAAGCTGCTCGAAGGGCAGCTGCCGGGCCGCAAGGTGCATCTCAAGATCGAGGAGATCAAGACCCCGGAACTCGACGCCCGCCTGGTTGCGGAGAGTATCGGTGAGCAGATCACCCGCCGCGTCTCGTACCGTCGTGCGATGAAGCACGCCGTCACCCAAGCGATGCGCCGCGGGGCCAAGGGTGTCAAGCTCAAGGTGAGCGGTCGCCTCGGTGGTGCGGAGATGTCGCGCTCGGTGATGGAGATGAACGGTCGCGTGCCGTTGCAGACCCTGCGCGCCAACATCGACTTCGGAGTCGTCCACGCCCACACGACCTACGGACGGATCGGCGTCAAGGTCTGGATCTATAAGGGTGACATGCAGCCGGAGGCCAAGCAGGCTCCGCCGCAGACGCGCCGCACGCAACCCGCCCCCGCTCCGGTGGCTGGCGATAAGTAGTCGAGTAGTCAGTAGCCCGTAGTTCGCAGGGATTGAGGCGTCGGTAACGGTTGCCAGTTCTGCGAACCGAAGCGCGCTAGAAGCGAGTACCCGGTTGCTGACTACTGATTACGCAAAAAGGAGGATGAACCTATGTTGATGCCGAAGCGGGTTAAGCACCGCAAGCAGCATCGGCGCTTGCCGGACGGCAGGGCGCAGCGCGGCAATTACGTGGCCTTCGGGGAGTTCGGAATTCAGGCGCTCGAGGGTGGCTGGATCACCAGCCGCCAGATCGAAGCCTCCCGCCGTGCGATCACCAACTACGTTCGTCGCGGTGGTAAGGTGTGGATTCGGATCTTCCCGGATACCCCGGTGACGCAGAAACCCGCCGAGACCCGCATGGGCAGCGGTAAGGGCGCCCCGGAATATTGGGTCGCGGTGGTCAAGCCGGGCCGGATCCTCTTCGAGCTCTCGGGTGTGCGCGAAGAGGTGGCGAAGGAAGCTTTGCTCCGCGCCGCGTTCAAGCTCCCAGTGAAGAGCCGTTTCGTGCTCCGTGAGCAGATCGGTGTCGCGGCGGCGGAGGCGGCGATCGAGGCGGCGGCGATCGATGCCGAGGCCGAGACGCAGGTGATCGACGCTGTAGGGGCCGGGGACGACGATTAAACAATCCGCGATGCGGGCTTACCGCTGGTTCAGCGCGTGGGAGAGCGCACGGTGTTTATTGCCGACCGCCCCACGCTATCAACCGGCGAGTGACGAGATCAGGAAGTAAGGGGAAACGATGGAACTCGAAGAAATGCGCGGGCTATCCGATGCGGATATCGCTCAGGAAATCGTCAATCAGCGCGAGGAATGGCGGAACCTGCGCTTTCAGAATGCGCTCGGTCGCCTGACGACCTTCCATCAGATTCGCCGCGTGCGGAAGACGATCGCTCAGTTGATGACCATTCAGCGCGAGCGTGAGATCGCCGTTGATCCGGTGGCCCACTACGCGGCGAATGCGCGCATCCGGCAGCGTCGGCGTGCGGAGAAGGCCGCGGAGAAGTTGGCGAAGCGGAAGTACGAGCGCGCCGAGGGTGCCCGCACGACGCGCCGTCGGCGCTGAGCGAGTCGCGCGGTAGCCCGCGCCAGGGAATATTGAGCAGGGAAAGGACAGGTTTCAGGGATGCAGGACGACGAAACACGGAATACACCGGCTACAAGTGAGGCCGAGGCCACGTTGCCTTCGCCGATCGAGACGAGCACGACCGAGGTGCAGGTGCTGGCGACGGCTTCCGGGCGGGCGCTGCGTAATCAAGATTTGCGCCCAGGCCAGGAACCGCGCCGCCAGATGAAAGTCGGGCGCGTGGTGAGCGACAAGATGGATAAGACGGTCATCGTAGCCGTGGAGTACACCCGCCAGCACCCGATCTACAAGAAGGCGATGAAGCGCACCAGCAAGTTCGCCGCGCATGATGAGCAGAATCTCTGCAAGGCCGGCGACGTGGTGCGGATCGAAGAAACCCGCCCGCTCTCCAAGACCAAGCGTTGGGTGGTGCGCGAGATCATCCAGCGGCAGGTGGTTATCTAACGTCGCAGCGGATACACTTACATGCTGTGCTGCGCTGCTGGTTGTACCTAGCGTGGCGCGCGAGCGGACGGGAGGGGCTTAGGTGATTCAGACACAGACTCGGCTGGTCGTGGCCGACAATTCCGGGGCCAGGTCGATCATGTGCATCCGGGTCCTCGGCGGTGGCGGCGGCAACCGCAAGTACGCCGGTGTTGGCGATGTCATCATCGCCTCGGTGAAGCAGGCGCAGCCGGGTGGTGCCGTGAAGAAGGGTGATGTGGTTCGTGCGGTCATCGTGCGGCAGGCCAAAGAATATGGCCGCCCCGACGGGTCGCATATCCGCTTCGATGATAATGCTGCGGTGATCATCAACCCGCAGAGCAATCCACGCGGCACGCGGATCTTCGGGCCGGTTGCGCGTGAACTGCGTGAGCGTGGTTTCATGCGGATCGTCTCTCTCGCACCGGAAGTGCTGTGACGCAGCGCGCGTGGCGCGTGGCGAATGCCTGGCGATCAATGGATGACCGCCCGGCCACCTTCATGGCAATGTGCCATTCGCCGTCCTGAGCGACCGGACTACGCGCGCTGCTTGTCGGGACGGGGTTCGTCACTCGTCATTAGGAGTAGATCATGGCCGAGAAGATTGTCAGCGGGGATGAGGTGTTAGTCATCTCCGGGAAGAACAAGGGACAGCGCGGGCGAGTCCGCACGAACCTCATCAAAGATGATCGCGTCGTCATCGAGGGGGTGAACATCGTTCGCCGCCACATGAAGCAGGGACGCGCGCGTCAGGCCGGAATTGTGGAGATCGAAGCGCCGCTCCATGTTTCCAACGTGATGCTCTTCTGCGCCAGCTGCGAATCGCCGACCCGGGTCGGGTTCCGCGAGGGTACGGACGGCAAGAAAGAGCGCTACTGCAAGAAGTGCGATGCCAGCATCCCGTCGCCGCAGCGCACGCGCAACGAGAGGTAAGTTCGATGTCGGCAGCAGAGAACACCAACCAATATGTCGCCCGGCTGCGTGTGCGCTACCGCGACGAGGTCGTGCCGCAAATGATGCAAGACTTCGGCTACACCAACATCATGCAGGTGCCGAAGCTCGAAAAGGCGGTGATGAACATCGGCCTCGGTGAGGCCGTTGCGAACGCCAAGGCGATCGATGCCGCCGTTAACGACGTGCAGCTGATCACCGGCCAGAAGCCGATCGTCACCAAGGCGAAGCGCTCGATCGCGGCCTTCAAGCTCCGCGAAGGGATGCCGATCGGCGTCAAGGTCACCTTGCGCGGCGACCGGATGTACGAGTTCTACGATCGCCTCGTCGCCATCACCCTGCCGCGTATCCGCGACTTCCGTGGCGTGTCGGCGAATGCGTTCGACGGGCGCGGTAACTATACCCTCGGCCTGCGCGAGCAGATCGCGTTTGCCGAGATCGACTACGACAAGGTCGACAAGATCCGTGGCCTCGAAATCGCCTTCGTCACCACGGCAAAGACCGATGAAGAGGGGCGACGGCTGCTGGCGCTACTCGGTATGCCGTTCCGCGCCCCCGGCGCGGAAGCAGGACGGTGAGAAAGTACGAACCACGAAGTACGAAGTACGAACAGTGACCCAACCGTTCCTTCGTACTTCCAACTTCGTACTTCGTAGTTCATTAGGGGGGGACATGGCTAAAAAGTCGATGATCGCCAAGGCCGCGCGCACGCCGAAGTATGCGGTGCGCGGCTACAATCGTTGCAAAATTTGCGGGCGGTCGCGTGCCTACATGCGGAAGTTCGGCACCTGCCGGATCTGTTTCCGGGAGCTTGCTTCCACCGGTCGACTGCCGGGCGTGACCAAGGCGAGCTTCTAAGACGACGCGGCGGGCTTCGGCCCGTTGAATGGCCTACCGGGAGGCGCACGAGGTGCAGCGACGCTCCCTGGTGCGGCGGTCGGGACCACCAGTATTGACTCCAACGCTGGCAGCGCCGATCGCCACAG
>DATCMP010000852.1:0-1692 GCA_036563365.1 Thermomicrobiales bacterium | reverse complement strand
TCGCCGAGGTGCGCGGGATCCTCATCGGTGGCGAAGCCGGGGCCATCGGTCGAGATCTCGAAAAGGACGCCACCGAGTTCGCGGAAGTACAGCGCCTTAAAGTAGAACCGATCGATCACCGGCGTGACGCCGAGTCCGGTGGAGGCGATCCGGCGCTGCCACGCCTCATGCTCCTCGTCGTTGGGGGTGCGGAACGCGACGTGATGGACGCCGCCGTGCCCCTGCTGGGCGTAGGGCAGATCGGGTCGCGCGACGACGCGCACCTCGGCACCGGAACCACCCGGACCGACCTCGAAGACGACCGCCTCATGACCATCGAGTGTCGCCTCGCGTGCCTTCTCACGAAAGCCGAGCACCTGTGTCAACACCGCCGCAGTAGGGGCCAATTCCGCCACCACGAGGGTCACGCTGCTGAGGCCGAGGATCTGATACACGGCAGGCACGGGGCTACCGGGCCACGGCACACCGGGCTTGACCGCTGGGTTGGCATCATCCTCGAGCAGCTCGAAGCGCTGCCCCTCGGGATCGGTGAACGGCAAGAACGCCCGCCCTCCGCGCTCCGCGATCGTCCCTTGCGATACCCCACGCTCGCGGAAGCGCTCGGTCCACCAATCGAGCGCCGCCCGGTCGGCGACCCGCAGCCCAATCGCCGCGACCTCGCCGGTCCCAGGCTCATTCGCCGGGACGTGCGCCCAGTCGAAGAACGTCAATTCGGTGCCGGCGTTGCCATCGGCGTCGGCATAGAAGAGGTGATATGCGGACACATCATCCTGATTAACCGTCTTCTTCACCAGATGCAAACCGAGTACATCGGTGTAAAACGCCACGTTCTCCGGTGCCTGGGATGTCACCGCGGTGACGTGGTGCAAGCCGCCTAATGCCATTGCCATCTCGTTGTCCTCTCAGCGGCCATTACCTCGCCGCCACTTAGCAGAATCCATTCAGCAGGGTTACCGTTTACTCGACTCAAATCGCATCACGCATATCGTATGCCGGAGTGAGTACCCTTGTGTTAAGGGTACAAAGGTTTGGTTCATTCCCGGAGGATCGCATAGGAGCACAAGCGCATGCCATAATGAGATTCAGCATCGATCAACAGGGTATAACCCGAAATCATCAACGTTTAGCAAAACCTACTGACGTGTCAACGAGCTAGTAGCATGACAGACAACGAAACAACGGCAATAACCGATCTCGCTGTGGCAGAGCAACTCTGGATCGGCGGTCGCCCACTGGAAGCTGGTCGCGCGCTGACCGCGCTTATCCCCAATGGTGCCCGACCCCGTTGGGCGGGGCAGATCGTGGCTTGGGCCTATCGGCGTGCGCGCAGGCAGCCGGAAGCGGAAGTCGTGGCGCTCGTCACGGCATTAGCCGATGGAGCGACCAGGGAGGAAGCGATCAGGCATCGCGATGCCATCGCTGCGATCTTGGAGCGCGTACAGCAGTCCGGGCGCTTCGACTCGTTGCACGAGGCGCTCGTGACCCTCGCGCTCAATGCCAGTCGCCTGCTCGTCGCCGCCCCCTCGCCCGAATCGACCGATCCGAAAGAGGGCTGGTGGTTCGTCGCCAGCCTTAAGTGCGTCGGCGACGAACTCGACGATGGCTTCGCGGTCGAAGCGTGGGAACGCCTGCGCCAGCTCACCTGAGCCGCAAATGCCCGCTCCCGCTCGGGGGGCAACGAACCCGCCACAG
>DATCMP010000851.1:0-3497 GCA_036563365.1 Thermomicrobiales bacterium | reverse complement strand
TTGTGGCTGCTCGATCGGCTGGTTTCCGAGCGCGCCGTCTACAATGTGCCGTTCGCCGTGCGCCTAACAGGTCCGCTCGATCTGGCGGCGTTGGAACGAGCGTGGGCGGCGTTGATCGCGCGCCATACGGTCTTGCGTACCAGATTCGCCCTGGACGGTGATCTGCCGGTGCAGATCGTCGAGGCGGAAGTCGCCTGCCCGCTGACGGTGGTGCCGGTCCACGGGGAGGACCGCGAGGAGCGGCGGGCCGTCGCCGACCGGTTGGCGCGGGAGGAGGCGGCGCGACCGTTCGATCTCGCGGTCGCGCCGCTCTGCCGTGCGACCGTCTACCGGATCGACGCGGACGACCATCTGCTGGCCGTAATCCTGCACCATAGCGTCTCCGATGGCTGGTCGATCGATTTGCTGCTGGGGGAGTTGGCGCAACGGTACGACGCCTTCACGCACGATCGGCCCGATCCGTTGCCGCCGCTGGCGCTCGATTACGCCGACTTCGCGGCGTGGCAGCGCGAACAGATCGCGGGCGCGGCGCTGGCACCGCAACTCGCCTATTGGCGCGAACGGCTGCGCGACCTGCCGCCGCTCCTCGAACTGCCGACCGATCGCCCGCGCCCGACGACCCAAACCTATACCGGCGCGCTCCACCGGCTGACGCTGACGCCCGAGCGCTCGGATGAGTTGCGGGCGTTCAGCCGTGGCGTGGGGGCGACGCCGTTCACGACGATCCTCGCCGCCTTTAAGGTGCTGCTGCTCCGCTACAGCGGGCAGGATGATCTCGCGGTCGGGACACCGGTCGCGGGGCGGTCGCGCGCCGAGGTGGAGGCGCTGATCGGCTGCTTCGTCAACACCGTCGTGCTGCGGACGAACCTGGCGGGCGACCCGTCGTTCCGCGAACTGCTGGGGCGTGTGCGTGAGACGACGCTCGGGGCGTATGCCCACCAGGATGTGCCGTTCGAGGAGGTGGTCGAGGCGCTGCAACCGGCGCGCGATCCCGGTTATCCGCCGCTCTGTCAGGTGCTGGTGGCGCAGGAGGTCCATGCGCGCGGTTTTGCGGCGGGCGACCTGACCTTCGGCCCGGCGACGACGATCGACAACGGCACCGCGAAGTTCGATCTCTCGCTCTACTTCGCCGACGACCCCGCCGGGATCCGCCTGACATTCGAGTACAACACCGCCCTCTTCGACGCGGCGACGACCGCGCGTCTCGCCGCGCAGTTCGCGACGCTGCTGGATGGGATCATCGCGGAGCCGGGGTGCGCGATCGGCGCGTTGCCGCTGTTGCCGGACGATCAGCGGCACGAACTCCTCGTCGCCCCGAACGCGACCGCGATGCCCCTGCCGCAGCCCGCCGTATTCGCGCCGCTTTTCGAGACGGTGGCGACGCGGGTGCCGGATGCGGTCGCGGTTGTTTGCGATGGGTCGGCGCTGACCTATGGGGAACTCAACGAGCGCGCCAACCGCCTCGCGCACCATCTGCGGGCGCATGGCGTCGGTCCGGATCGGTTGGTCGCCATCTGCGTCGAGCGGTCGCCGGAGATGGTCGTGGCGTTGCTCGGCGTGTTGAAGGCGGGGGGTGCGTATCTGCCGCTCGATCCGGCCTATCCGCCCGAGCGGCTCGCCTACATGCTCGCTGACAGCGGCGCGGCGATCATCCTGGCGCACGCGCAGCTGGTTGCCGCGTTGCCGCCGACGAGCGCCGCGATCGTCCGGCTCGATGCCGACTGGCCGACCATCGCCGCCGAATCAGCAGAGAATCCCGGGGTTGTGGTAGCCGGCGAGGATTTGGCCTACGTCATCTACACCTCCGGCTCGACCGGGCGACCGAAAGGGGTACAAATCCCCCAGCGCGCGCTCGTCAATTTCCTGCTGTCGATGGCGCGGACGCCGGGACTGACGCGCGACGACACGCTGCTCGCCGTGACGACCCTCTCGTTCGACATCGCCGCGCTGGAACTGTTCCTGCCGCTGATCGTCGGCGCACGGGTCGTCATCGCCGGTCGCGAGGTCGCGTCCGACGGCGCGCGCCTGCTCGATCTCCTCGATCGCTCCGCAGCCACGATTATGCAGGCGACCCCCGCGACCTGGCGACTCTTGCTGGCGGCGGGGTGGCACGGCAGCCCTCATCTACGGGCGCTCTGCGGCGGCGAGGCGTTGCCGCGCGACCTGGCCGAGCAGATCCTGGCGCGCGTCGGCGCGCTCTGGAATATGTACGGCCCGACCGAGACGACCGTCTGGTCGCTGGCACTACGGGTGGAGTCGGGCGCGGGGTCGGTACCGATCGGCGACCCGATCGGCAATACGCGGATCTATCTGCTCGATCGGGCGGGTCAGCCGGTGCCGCGCGGTGTCCCCGGCGAACTCTACATCGGCGGGGCGGGCGTGGCGCGCGGCTATCTCGGTCGACCCGACCTCACCGCCGAACGGTTCGTCCCCGACCCCTACTCGGCAACTCCCGGAGCGCGGCTCTACCGCACCGGCGACGCGGCGCGGTATCGTGCCGATGGCCGGATCGAATTCCTGGGGCGACTCGACGGGCAGGTGAAGCTGCGCGGCTTCCGTATCGAGCTGGGCGAGATCGAGGCGGCGCTGACCCGGCACCCCGCCGTGCGCGAGTGCGCCGTGATCCTCGAAACGGGCGATGATCCGCGCCTCGTGGCCTATCTGGTGCCGATGGAGGACACCGCTGAAGCTCCGTCTGTGCGCGATCTGCGGGCATTCCTGAAAGGCTCGTTGCCGGAGTACATGATCCCCGCCGTCTGCACCTGGCTCGACGCGCTGCCCCTGACGCCGAACGGCAAGGTCGATCGCCGCGCCCTGCCCGCCGTGGCGGCGGTCGCGACCGCCAGCGCGGAGCCGCAAGGGCCGCGCGACGATCTCGAACGGCAACTGGTGGCGATCTGGGAGGCGACGCTCGGGGTTGCGCCGATCGGCGTCACCGACAACTTCTTCGATCTCGGCGGTCACTCGCTCGTCGCGGTGCGCCTCTTCGCGCGGATCGAGGCGGCGTTCGGGCGCAAGCTGCCCCTGGCGACCCTCTTCGCGGCCCCGACGATCGGGGAACTGGCGGCGCTGCTGCGGGAGCAAGGCTGGGTGGCGTCGTGGTCGTCGCTGGTGGCGTTGCAACCGCGTGGCAACCATCCGCCGTTCTTCTGCGTCCACGCGATCGGCGGCAACGTGCTGAAATTTCGGGCGCTGGCCGCGCACCTCGGCCCCGATCAGCCGCTCTACGGCTTGCAGGCGCGCGGGCTCGATGGTCAGGAACCCCCGGCGACGCACGTCGAGGAGATGGCCGCGAACTACCTCGCGGAGATTCGGCAGGTGCAGCCGCACGGCCCGTACTTCCTCGGCGGGCAATGTTTCGGCGGGATGGTCGCGTTGGAGATGGCGCGACAGGTGCAGGTGGCCGGTGAACGCGTCGCGTTATTGGCGATGTTCGACGATTACGCCCCCGGGTACACCAAACTCCTGTCGCGCCCCGCGCTGGTGCGGCGGCGCTT
>DATCMP010000850.1:0-8054 GCA_036563365.1 Thermomicrobiales bacterium | reverse complement strand
GCCCTCAAGCACGTGCCTGAGAGCGCAAATAGTAGCGGATACCCAATGACATTCGCCGGTACGCAGCTGGCGGTTACTCGCGCATACGCCCCGCCGCTCGCAGCGGGAAGTATTTCCCCCGGCGCGGTGTTACGATAACGTGCGATGCCGAATGACGAACAGGGGCGAGGGGAACGATGACAGGACGACCGGGCGGCGGGATGGTTGGCGGGGCGCGACGCGGCGGGCCGGAGCCGCTGCAACCGGGGGCGATGGCCGCGCTACGGCGCGCGATGGGCTTCCTGCGCGGCTACTGGCGCGACTCGGCGGGGGCGCTGCTCGCCCTGGTCCTCGTCTCCGCGACGAATCTCGTCGCGCCGCAGCTGATCCGGCTGGCGATCGATCAGGGGGTCGCGGACAGGCGCACCCAGGCGATCGTGATGGCGGTCATCGGGATGGTCCTCGTCGCGGTCCTGCGCGGCCTCTTCACCTTCCTGCAAGGCTACCTGGCCGAGCGCGCGTCGCAGGGGGTCGCCTACGTCCTGCGCGATACCCTCTTCACCAAGCTGCAACGCCTCAGCTTCAGCTACTACGACGGGCAACAGACCGGCCAACTCCTGACCCGCCTGACGAGTGATGTCGAGCAGATTCGCACCTTCGCCGGGACCGGGCTGGTGCAGATCTGCTCCTCGATCGTGATGCTGGTCGGCTCGGCGATCCTCCTGTTGATCCTCAACTGGCGGCTGGCGCTCGTCGCGCTGGCCGTGATGCCGCTGATCGCCCTCGTCCTGGTCCGCTTCACCGCGCGGATCGGCCCGCTCTTCGGCCAGGTGCAGATGCAACTCAGCCGCCTGAATACGATCTTGCAGGAGGACCTGTCCGGCGTGCGCGTCATCCGCGCTTTCGCCCGCGAGGACTACGAGACGAAACGGTATCGCGCGGCCAACGATCTGCTGCTGGAGAAGAACCTGGCGACGGTGCGGACCTTCTCCGAGATCTTCCCGTTCGTCTTCTTCTTCGCCAATCTCGGCACCCTCGGCGTGACCCTCTTCGGCGGCTTGCAGGTGATCGGCGGCACCTTGACGATCGGGGAATTGATCGCCTTCAACACCTATCTCGGGCTGCTGATCTTCCCCCTCCTCTCGCTCGGATTCCTCTCCAGCATGGTCCCCCGTGCGGCGGCGTCATCGAGCCGGATCTTCGAGATCATCGACGCGCCGCTCGACGTGACCGACAAGCCCGGCGCGCTGCCGCTGCCGCCGCTGGTCGGGCGGGTCGAGTTCCGCGACGTCCGCTTCCGCTACCCCGGCAGCGACCGCGAAATCCTGCAAGGGCTGAGTTTTGTCGCGGAGCCGGGGCAGACGGTGGCGATCCTCGGCACGACCGGCTCGGGCAAGAGCACGATCGTCAACCTCCTGCCGCGCTTCTACGACGCGACGGCGGGGAGCGTCATGATCGACGGCCACGATGTCCGCGATGTGACGATCGCCTCGCTGCGGAGCCAGATCGGGATCGTCCTGCAAGAGACGCTGCTGTTCAGCGGCACGGTGCGCGAGAATATCGCCTACGGACGACCGGACGCCACGCAGGCGGCGATCGAGGCGGCGGCGCGGGCGGCGCAGGCGGCGGAGTTCATCGCCGGGTTGCCGCACGGCTACGACACGATCGTCGGGGAGCGCGGCGTCGGGCTCTCGGGCGGGCAACGCCAGCGCGTCGCCATCGCCCGCGCCCTGCTGATCGACCCGCCGCTGCTGATCCTCGACGACAGTACCTCCGCGGTCGATGCCGGGACCGAGATGGCGATCCAGGAAGCCCTCGACCGCCTGATGCGCGACGCCAAGCGGACCGCGTTCGTGATCGCCCAGCGGATCAGCACCGTCCGCGACGCCGACCTGATCCTCGTCCTCGACGGCGGCAAGATCGTCGCCCAAGGGACCCACGAAGGGTTACTTGCCGAGAGCGAGTTGTACAACGAGATCTTGGGCTCGCAGATTATTGCGAGGGAGGCTGAGGTGGGGGTAGAGGCGGATTAGGGGGTGGCGCGGCAATGGCGGTGGCGGCCAGACCGGGACTAAAATCCCGGCTAGGGGCTGCGGCCACGAAGCCCACTGAAGTGGGCTAGGATTAGATGTTGGCTTTCGAGCAGATAGAAATGGTCGTTCCGTTTTGACAGGGCGACAGAAGTCCGATTCCTTAATTGCCGCCATTTAGGCTATCTACACCGCATCTAGTCAAGTAACCCTAGGGCCATGAGACTTCTGTTACATGCCCATCCACGAGTGACTATAATGCGTTCTATACTTCGCAGAGGGATAGGCAAGCATACATGTCAGCTGCATTTCGTGACATGGATCTGTGTGATGCAAGCGGCGGTGTATATTCACTTGGTGTGGGCAACATGGGAACGCAGATCATTGCTTAATGGGGAATTCGAGCAGCGCATTCACCGCAGCATCGCCGCGACAGCTGAGGAGCTAAAAGCAAAGGTAATCGCTATTGGTGGTACCGACGACCATACCCACCTCCTTGTACAATTACCGACCTCTCTCAGCATTGCCGAACTCGTACAACGGGGGAAAGGCTCATCAGCCCACCTCGCCACACACGCATTTACCACTGCTTCATCGTTCAAATGGCAGCCGGGCTATGGTGCGGTCTCCGTCAGCCCACGCCATATCGATCAGGTGACGCGATACATCGCCAACCAGCGCCAACATCACGCCGCCAACACTGTACTCCCCTTGCTCGAAGACATCCGGTAATCCTCCATTTCACACTGAACCTAGCCCACTTCAGTGGGCTTCGTGGCCGCAGCCCTTAGCCGGGACTTCAGTCCCGGTCTGGCCGCCACCGCCACAGCCTCACCAATCGTCCCTCAGCCCACCTTCCCCCTCCCCCTCCCCCCTCCCCCCCATTCTGCTACCATGCCACCTGACACGATGACTGAGAGGAGAAGGTGTGGGCGCGGCGGCGGCACTCGGGACGGCCTTCTTCGCGGCGGGAACGAACCTGCTCTTGCGGCGGCAGATCGCGCAGCTCGGCGGGGCCACGGCGCAGACCTGGCGCGCGGTCGTCGGCACGCTCCTCTTTCTGATTATCTTCTTGGCGTTCCGCGATCCGCGTGAATTGCTGACGCTGCCGCGCGGGGCGGTGGCGATCCTGCTCACCTCGGTCCTGCTGAATATGGTGATCGGCGACCTCCTCCAATACGCCGCGATCACCCGCCTGGGGATCGCCCTGGCGATGCCGATCGTCTGCTCCTATCCGCTCGTGACCCTCCTGATCGCCTCCGTGACCCTCGCGGAGATCCCCACCCCGCTCGCTGTCGTGGGGACGGTGCTGGTCGTCGCCGGGGTCATCCTGGTGGCGCTACCGCGCCGGACGCTCGCGACGGGCGGGGGGCAACGCCACGTTGCTCCGGCGGGGCATTGGGTCGGCGTGGCGCTGGCCCTCGCAGCGGCGGCGTGCATGGCGGTGGCGACGATCCTGACGCGCGTGGCCCTGGACGAGATCGATATCCTGGCGGCGAATATGCTCCGGCTGCCATTCGGCGCGCTCCTCTGCGCGATCATCAGCGTCCTGCAACGACGGCAACCGCCCTGGCGAGTGCAGCGCCAGAACCTCGCGCCGCTCTGCCTCTCGGGTGTGACCGGGCTTGGCAGCAGTGTCTGCTTCCTGATCGCCATCCAGCTGGTCGGCGCGGCGACGACCGCCACACTGAATGCCGCCGCGCCGATCTTCGGGCTGCTGGGCGCGGTATCCTTCCTCGGCGAGCGCCCGACGCGCCGCAATGTGGTCGGCACGCTGATCGCCTTCGTCGGGATCACGCTGGTCGTCTGAGCACACTGCCGATAGACTTCGCCAGCAGGAAAGGAGGCCAGATGACGACAATACACGCCGACCTTACCACGTTGCCCCTCGCCGCCCAGGTCGGCCAACTGATCGCCGCAAAGGTTCACGGCCCGGTTCTCGACGCGGAGGATGAAGCCCTGCTGCGAGAGTGCCGCCTCGGCGGCGTGGTCCTGTTTGCGGACAATATCGGCACGCCGGAGGAGACGCGAGCGCTGACGGCGCGGATACAGGCGCTCTGCGGCCAACCGGGGCTCCCCGCGATCATCGCGGTCGATCAGGAGGGCGGGCGGGTGCAGCGCCTCCACCCGCCCGCCACCTCGTTCCCCTCGGCGATGGCGATTGGCGCGACCGGCGACCCGGAACATGCCCACCGCTGGGGCCTTGCCACCGCTCGCGAACTCCGCGCCCTCGGGATCACCATGAACTTCGCCCCGACCCTCGATGTCAACAACAATCCCGGCAACCCGGTGATCGGCACCCGTTCGTTCGGCGAGCGCCCGGCAGAGGTAGCCCGCTTCGGACTGGCGGCGGCGGCGGGCCTGCGCGAAGGGGGGATGGCGGCGACCGGGAAACATTTCCCCGGCCACGGCGATACCGCGCTCGACTCGCACTACGCCCTGCCGACGATCGCGGGCGGTCGCGAACGGTTGGACGCGATCGAGCTACCGCCGTTCCGGGCGGCGATCGCGGCGGGAATCCCGGCGATCATGAGTTCGCACATCGTCTTCCCCGACCTCGACCCCGACGGCCTCCCCTGCACCCTCTCGCCGCGCCTCCTCACCGGCCTGCTGCGCGAAGAACTCGGTTTCCAGGGGGTGATCGTCAGCGACGCGATGAATATGCAGGCGATCGCCGACCGCTGGGGGGTCGCGGACGGCGCGGTGCGGTTCATCGCGGCGGGCGGCGACCTCGTGGAGCCGATCGGGGAGGAACGCGCGGTCCACGCCGCGATCCTGGCGGCGGTCGAGCGCGGGCGTATCCCCGCCGCCAGGCTTACCGATGCGCTCCGGCGCGTCGCCACGCTACGGGCGTGGCTGAAGGCCCAAGGCCCCGCCGATTCGGCCTGGCTCGGTGCAACAGAACATCGTGCGTGGGCGGCGACGATCGCCCGCGATGCCGTCACGCTGCTACGCGACGACGCGGGCCTGTTGCCAATCAGGCGCGACGCGCGGATCGCCGTCCTCGAACTTTTCCACCAGTGGACCTTCCTCAACACCGCCGAGCGCCCCGAGCGCGGCCCGTTGCAGGAGGCGTTAGCCCCCCACTTCCCGCACCTGACCGGCGCGGTCCTCGACGGGCAGAACCCCGCCGCCGATGAGATCGCCGCCGCCCGCGCCCTCGCGGCGGATGCTGAGATCATCGTCCTCGGCACCCGCGCGACGAATCGGTTCCCGGCGCAGGCGGCGTTCGTCAGCGCCGCCCTCGGCTGGAGCAGACCGACCGTCGCCGTCGCCCTCGCCGACCCCTACGACACCCTCGCCTACCCCGCCGCCCCGACCGCCCTCGCCACCTACGGTGCCGACCCGATGATGCTCACGGCGCTTGGCGCGATCCTCGTCGGAGAGGAAACGGCGCGCGGGCGGTTGCCGGTTAGCCTGTGACGTCGGATTGCCGGACTTATTTGGGGGAATTATGCCTGTACAGATTCGACGCGTATCTGACAACGATACCGAGGAGATAGTGCAGCTATCGTTATTAGCCTGGAAACCCGTGTTTGCGTCGTTCAAACAGGTGCTTGGCCCGGCGATCTATGACCTGATCTATCCAGATTGGCAACAGCAGCAGCGCGAAGCGGTCGAGAAGGTCTGCTCAAATCGCGGAACTATGACGATATGGGTCGCGGATGTAGAAGGAAGGATCGCTGGCTTCATTGCTTATAGGCTAAAGATTGCGGAGCAGTTAGGGGTGGTCGAATTGCTGGCGGTCCATCCTGATTATCAGAATCGTGGTATCGGCACTCAGTTGAATCGTATCGCACTGGAGAAGATGAAGGAAAGCGGGATGAAACTGGCCGATCTACATACCGGTGGGGATCCGGGCCACGCGCCAGCGAGAAGGGCCTACGAGAAGGCCGGGTATGTTGCACTGCCGCTGGTTCATTATTACAAAAACCTGTGATCTGATCGCAGCATCCGCGATGACAGCGAATCGCCATGATCTAAAAGCTGCTACAGTACGCAACGCCTCCCCCACCCTCCCTCTTTAGGGGAGGGTCGCCGCCCGCAGGTGGCGGGGAGGGGTCAACCCACACCAGAAAGGAGCCCACCAACATGCCCAAGACCTTCAAGCAGATGACCGATGAGGCGATGGCCGAGGTGCGCGGGATCACCCCGCAGGAAGCTTTTGCGCGACAGCAGGCGGACCCGAATGCGCTGCTGATCAATGTGCTCGATCTCCCCGGTCGCCGCACGCTCGGGGAGCCGCAGGGCTCGGTGCCGATCCCCGGCAATATGCTCCCCTTCCGCGCCGACCACGAGGTGCCGGAGCGCCACCAGGACGCACGCCTGCAAGACCGCGACCGCCCGATCATGGTCGTCTGCGGCGGTGGGCCGCTCTCGGCGATCTCGGCGCAGACACTGAAGGAGATGGGCTTCAACGACGTCACCTATGTTGCGGGTGGCACGCGCGGTTGGCAGGCGGCGGGGTTGCCGATGCAGCCAGCGACCGAAGAGTAGGAACGAACGACCACGAAGGAGGAGCAGAACGATGGCGGTCCTCACCGGCGCGGAGCAGTTACGCGCGGAACAGTTCGCGCGGCTGCGCGGCAAGCGCGTGGGTCTCCTGACGAACCCGACCGGGGTGACCGCCGATCTCACCTCGCTCGTCGATCTCCTCGGCACGGCGCAGGGCGTGACCCTCGCCGCCCTCTTCGGGCCGGAGCATGGCCTGCTGGCGGGCGCGGCGGCGGGCGAAGAGGTCGGGGAGGCGACCCACCCGCGCTTCGGCGTCCCGATCCACAGCCTCTACGGCTCGCGCCAGGCACCAACGCCGGAGAGCCTGACCGGCCTGGACGTGCTGGTGATCGACTTGCAGGATATCGGGGCGCGGTTCTTCACCTACCTCGCGACGGTGGCGCTGACCCTGGAGGTCTGCGGCCAGACCGGCACGCCGGTCCTCATCCTCGACCGCCCGAACCCGATCGACGGGGAGGTAATCGAGGGGCCGATCGTGGAGCCGGACCTAAGCTCGTTCGTCGGCCAGCTCCCGATCCCGATCCGCCACGGGCTGACCCTGGGCGAACTGGCCCACTTCGCCAATGACACGGAGGGGTTCGGCGCGCCGCTGGAGGTGCTGCCGGTGCAGGGCTGGCGGCGCTCGATGCGCCACGCCGCGACCGGGCTCCCCTGGGTGCTGCCCTCGCCGAATGTGCCGACGATCCACACCGCCGATGTCTACACCGGCACCTGCCTCATCGAGGCACCGAACCTCAGCGAGGGGCGCGGCACCACCCTGCCGTTCGAGCTGATCGGCGCGCCCTGGCTCGATGGCGAACGCCTCGCCGCCGATCTCAACGCGCTCGACCTGCCGGGGGTCCGCTGGCGACCGGTCGCCTTCACCCCCTCGTCCACCAGCCGCGACCACATCGGTATCCCCTGCTTCGGGGTGCAGATCCATCCGACCGATCTCGTCGCCCTGCGGACCATTCCCGCCGCGCTGCACCTGATGACCCTCGCCCGCGCGCAGGATGTCGGCGCGTTCAGTTGGCGCGAACCGTGGGCCGTCGGCAGCGAGCGCCCGGTCGAACTCCTCTCCGGCACCCGCTCATTCGCCGCCGCGATCGACGCCGCCGTACCCGTCGCCGAGATCATCGCCGGGTGGGAACCCGCGTTGGCGCAGTTCCGCGAGGATCGTCGGCCGTATTTGCTCTACGAGTGAGTGAACGAGTCGGCAGTCGGCAGTCGGTAGTCGGTAGTCCGTAGTACCCCAAGGGCATAAATCCGTAGAAGGTTTGTTGCTGACGCAGAGGCTCTAGCACCACCGCCCAGCCACTACGGACTACCGACTACCGACTGCCGACTGCCGACTCGCCACCTACTTCTTCGTCCAGTTCGCGATATTCCAGGTCAGCGAGTAGGCCGTCTGCTGGATCCCTTCCAGGCCGGTCGTGTACCCGAACGGCCCCTTGCGCGAGACGAGGCCGATGTAGACCGCATCATCGTAAAGATATTGCTGCTGCTTGAAGAAGAGATCGCGGCGCTTCACCGGGTCCATCTCCGACTTAG
>DATCMP010000846.1:0-6816 GCA_036563365.1 Thermomicrobiales bacterium | reverse complement strand
CCGTTTCCAGCCTCAGCTTCCTGGGGATGGGCGTGCAGCCGCCGACCGCCGACTGGGGGGTGATGCTCAATGACGCTCGCCCGTATTTCGGGGAATTGCCGCTGCTGGCGATCGTCCCCGGCATCTGTATCACCGCTGTGGCGCTCGCCAGCAATCTGCTCGGTGATGCCCTCCGCGATCTGGTCGATGTAGGGCGGCGCTGATGCAAGAGTAACCCTTGCTGTGGTCCCCTCATAACCGAACCCACCAGAAGCGCCGCCCGATCGGGCGGTGAAGCCGAGCATTGTGCCTCGGAGAAGGAATTACCATTCGATGAACGTTATCTCTCGCAAGCAAAGCGGTCCGCGTCAGTTCAGCAGCCGCTGGCGCTCGGCGCTGGCAATGATCGCGCTCCTCATCCTGGCAGCCTGCGGCAGCGCACCCGCCACGACCATAACCCCGTCAAGGACACCGGCGACGGGGGGCGCAACCGGTGCGGTGAGCGGCGTTGCCAGCCCGGCGAACGAGCAACTGGCCGATGTGCAGGAGTTGAAAGTCGGGATCTCGCGCAACCTCGTCAACGGCGAACACGACTTCCTGAATGCCCACGCCAGCCTCCAGGTCTGGGAGCCGTTGATCCGTTACGACAATCAGCTCCAGCTCGGCCCTGGTCTCGCCGAGAAATGGACGCTGAGCCCCGATGGCCTCACCTGGACCTTCGATCTGCGTAAGGATGTGCGCTTCTCGGATGGCACGCCATTCAACGCCGACGCGGCAGTGGCGAATATCAAGCGGTTCCGCACCGTCAGCGGCTGGCCGTCGATCTTCCTCGGCGGAATCAATTACCCGGAGATCTACGGCGACCCGAAGCAGATCGAGAAGGTGGATGAGTTCAGCTTCCGCCTCGTCTACGATCAGCCGCGACCGTTACTCCCTTACTCGATCTCGAACCACTACAGCGCGATGTTCTCCCCGAAGAGTTTCGGCGAGAGCGGCGACTTCAACGGCCTGCCGATCGGCAGCGGCCCCTACAAGCTGGTCGATTGGAAGCGCGATCAGTACGCCACACTGGAACGGAACGAGGATTACTGGGCGCAGAAGCCGACCCTGACCAAGATCAACCTGAAGATCTACCCCGACGCGAACTCGCGCCTCTCAGCGCTGAAGGCGGGCGAGGTCGATGCGCTGGTCGAACTCGGCGCGGTCCTCCCCGCGCAGGCGCGCGATTTGCGCAACGACCCGAACTTCGTCGTCTCGGCCCACGCCTCGGCCTGTGCCACCAACCTCGGCTTCAACGGTACGAAGGCACCATTCAACGACATTCGGCTGCGTCGGGCGGTCGCGCTGTCGATCGATCGCGAGGCGTTCGTCCGCGAACTCCTCTACGGCTACGGCACGCCGGCCAAGGGGATCATGATCGCGCCGAACACCAGCTTCTTCAGCACCGATCCGGCGGCCCAGCTCGTCACCGACCCGGCCAAGGGGCAGGCGCTGGCGAAGGAAGCACTGGCGAGCAGCGGCGGTCGTGCCAAGGTCGTCCTGGCCTTCTCGCCCCCGGGTGAGGGGATCTCGGCCTGGCCGTTCCCGCAGATGGCGGCGTATCTGCAAGCGACCCTCAAGCCGCTCGGCCTCGACATAGAGTTGAAGCAGATGGAAACGGTCGCGCTGACCGACGCGCGCAATCAGGGTGCCTTCGACCTGACCCTCGCCAACAACTGCTGGGCCACCGGCGACCCGAACTACATCCTCGGTCGCCTGCTTTCCTCGAAAGCGGCTTTGAACACGACCCAGCACGGCGGATACAACAACCCTGAGGTCGACAAGCTGCTCGACCAGGCGCGGGTCACGATCGACCCGGCGGCGCAGCGCAAGCTCTACGATCAGATCGAGCAGATCGCGGCTGCCGAAGCACCATTCGCCCCGCTCTTCGATCAGCAGACGGTGATCGCGGCACGGCCCTACGTGAAAGGCTTGAGCCAGCGAATCGCCTATGCCCCGACATTCGAGACGGTCTATCTCGTCAAACGGTAAGGCATGCAGGCGCGGTCCCCGAGCGTTCTCACGCTCGGGGACCGCATCGTGTCTGGAGATGCAGCAACCGGGCAACGGGCCGGGTACACTACAGCGCAGCGACGCGTCATTCACCGAACGAACAACCAGTACGCATCCCAGCACCACTGTAGAGAGGAGTACCCCTTCGATGCACTATCCACGGACCGAGCGCCAAGCAGAATTCATGGCCCTGGCGGATCGGTTAGCAGGACAGACGGCCCAGCGGGCAGCGGAGCATGATCGCGCGAGCACCTTCCCCCATGAGGCATTTCAACTCCTCCACGAGTCCGGCTATCTCGCGCTGACCGTCCCCGAAGAATACGGCGGACGGGGAGCCGATCCGCTCGAAGTCGCGCTGGCGCAGGAGCGCCTGGCGCGCGGTGACGGCTCGGTTGCCCTCTCCGCAACGATGCACCTGGTCCTCGTTGGGCGGCTGGCCGAGATGCGTCCGTGGCCGGAGGAGTTGTTCGCGCGGCTCTGCCGCGCGATCGTCGCGGAAGGCGCTCTGATCAACGCGGCGGCGAGCGAACCGGAATTGGGCAGCCCGAGTCGCGGCGGGCTCCCCGCTACGACCGCCACGCAGGTGCCGGAAGGCTGGCTAATCAATGGCCGCAAGACCTGGACGAGTCTCGCGCCCGCCCTCCGATACGCCACCATCAGCACGGCGATCCACGCCGACGGTGCGGAGCCGCGCCGCGCGGGATTTCTAGTGCCGATGAATACCCCCGGCGTGCGCGTGGAAGAGACCTGGGACAATCTCGGGATGCGCGCCACCGGTAGCCACGACGTCATCCTGGAGAACGTGCTGGTCGGCGATGACGCACTCCTACCGGGCGACGAAGCGGGACGCACCGGCGATCCGCGCGCCTGGGGGTCTCCGGTGGCCGCGGTCTACCTCGGTGTCGGCGGGGCAGCGCGCGACTACGCGATCAAGTACGCACGCGAACGCAAGCCAACCGGGCTTCCCGGCCCGATCGCCGAACTCCAGACGATCCAGCACCGGATCGCCGAGATCGAACTCCTCCTCCTTCAGGCTGGCGCGATCCTCTTCGGCGCGCTCGATGAGTGGCAGGCACAGCCGGAACGCCGCAACGAGATCGCCTGGCAGTTGGCGGCGGGGAAATACCTGGCGACGAACAACGCGATCCGCGTGACCGATCTCGCCTTACGTGTTACCGGCTCGATCGGCCTGAATCGCTCGCGCCCGCTGGAACGCTACTTCCGCGATGTGCGCGCGGGGCTGGGCCACCCGCCCGCCGATGACATCGCGCTGACGCAGATCGGCAAGGCGGCGCTGGGCCTGTAAGGTTTTGACCATGCAAGGAGCGCGGGGCGTGAGGGTTAACCCTCACGCCCCGCGCTTCATTATCGTTCCAAATTAGCGATAGCTATTCCTCTGCGTATGCCCCATGCCCCATCGCGCGTAGCGCGGCCCGAATCGCCTCGGCGGCCTGATCCAACGCGTCCGGATCGGGGTGCCGCTCGGCCCGCGAGAAGTCGAGGTCGGCCACGACCTCCATCGGCACGAGGTGCAGATGGGTGTGCGGCACCTCCAACCCGGCGATGATCAACCCGACCCGTGCGGAGCTGAAGCTGCGTTGGATCGCTTGCCCGATCGTCTGCGACACCGTCATCAGGTGCGCCGCGAGCACCGGGTCGAGGTCGAGCCAGTGGTCAACTTCCTCGCGCGGCACGACCAGGGTGTGTCCCGGCCTGAGCGGGTTGATCGTCAGGAAGGCGACGCACCGCTCGTCCCGCCAGACAAAGCGCCCCGGAAACTCCCCGCTGATGATCCGTGAAAAGATCGTCGGCATCCGTGCTTCCTCCTCATGACCCCAGGCTCAGGCGTCGGGCGACTCGGGCGCACTCGGGTACATCACTGACCAGAGGCTCGGCACCTCGTGGAACGGCACCTCGATCAAGGTCGGCTCGTTCGTCGCCAGCGCCTCGCGCATCGCGCCCTCCAGCGCCTCGGGCGTCCCAGCCTGCATCCCGGCGATCCCGAATGCCTTCGCCAGGGTCACGAAATCGGGGTTCTGCAACTCGGAGCCGTAGGTGTGGCCCCCGAGCCGCCCCTTCTGAATTCGCTTCACGTTGCCGAACGCGCTGTCGTTGAAGACGATCCCGACGAGCGGGATATTGTGCTGCTTCGCGGTCGCCAACTCCTGCACGTTGTACATGAAGCCGCCATCGCCACAGATCGCGATCACCTTCTTATCGGGGCTGCCGACCTGCGCCCCGAGCGCGGTCGCGTAGCCGTAGCCGAGCGTGCCCTGGTAGCCGGGGGTCAGGTAGGTGCGCGGCTCGTAGATCGGCAGACCAACGCCGGAGTAGTAACCCATCTGCGTCATCTCGGAGACGACGATCCCATCATCGGGCAAGGCACTGCGGATCGCCGCCGCGAACGACTGCTGCGGCTGCAACTCGAAGAGCAAATCCTCGACCTTCTCCTTCACCGCCCGCGACTCCGCCTCGCGCGATGGCCGCTGCGGCCCGCCTTCGACTAGACCGAGCAACGCGGCGAGGCCAAGCTTCGCGTCGCCGACGATCCCGGCGGTCGGGCTGGCATTGCGCCCCACCTCCTCGGGATCGACATCGATTTGGATCAGCGGCACCCCTTCGGGCAGCCCGATCCAGGCGGCGGCTTCCAGCAGACGCGTACCAACCGCGACGATCGCGTCGCACCCTGGCAGTAGATGTCGCGCGCTGAGTGACGTGTGCGCCAGCGCGTGCCGGTCGGAGAGGATACCGCGCCCGTTCTCGGTCATGATCACCGGCGCTTGCAGGGTCTCGGCCAGGGCACGCACTTCCTCCCACGCGCCCGCGCCTAGCACGCCGCCCCCGGCGAAGATCAGCGGACGTTGTGCGCGCTGGAGGATCTCCGCCGCACGCCGCAACGCACCGTGCTCGGGGGTGGTACGCTCCGGCACTTCCCGGTCCGAGAACGCGATCTCCGCCTCGGCACCGAGAACGTCGGGCGGGATTTCCAGCGCCACGGGCCGGGGTCGCCCCGCGCGAAGCTGTCGGAATGCCTCGCTGACGAGGCCGGGGATTTCGGCTGGGCTGGTCGCACGCGCTGCCCACTTGGTCACCGATTCGAGCATCTGCAACTGCTTGGGGATCTCGTGCAACTCGCCGCGCCCGACCCCGATCATCTGCGACTCGATCTGCCCGGTGAGGCAGAGGACCGGCGACGAGCAGGCATAGGCGGTCGAGAGCCCCGCCGCTGCGTTCAGCAGCCCCGGCCCCGGCACGACCAGACAGGTGCCGACCTTGCCGGTCGTCCGCGCGTACCCATCGGCCATGTACGAGGTCGCCTGCTCGTGGCGTGTATGGATCACGCGAATGTCATCGCGCGCCGCGAAGAGCGCATCGAATAAGAAGTCGAGTTGAATACCCGGCAGGCCGAAGATTGTGTCGATCCCCTGGCGTTTGATCGCCTCCACCAGAGCCTGTCCACCAGTCATTCGCGGCATCGTGCGCTACTCCTCGCCCTTTTCCACAAACCAACACCCCACACCGCGCACACCCGGCGCGCGTCGCTCAGTCTACCAGCGAACGCGGATGGCGTGCTGCGTCGCTGACAGTCACAACTCGCGCGACGCGGCGTTCTTTGCGAAAATCACACAACTGCGAGGGAGTGACTGCGGGGAACGCGACGAGGGAGGGTGAGATGACGAGGCGGCGACCGAATATCCTGCTGATCTGCACCGATCAGCAGCGCTACGATGCGCTTGGGTGCTACGGCAATGCCGCGATCAGCACCCCGCAGATCGATAGTTTCGCCGCCGAGAGCGTCCTTTTCGAGCAGTGCTACGTGCAAAGCCCGGTCTGCGCCCCCTCCCGCGCCAGTTTACTGACGAGTCAGTATCCCCATGTCCACGGGCTGTGGGGCAACGGGGTCACGCTGCCGCAGGGGCGCGAACGGTTCCCGCGCACCCTGGTCGACGCCGGTTATGATTGTGGGGTCATCGGCAAGATGCATCTCGCGGCCTGCCACGGTGGCCGTACCGAACAGCGCGGCGACGATGGGTTCCGCGTCTACGAGTGGGCGCACGACCCCACACACGGCTCACCCGAGAATGCCTATCACCGCTGGCTGGAGAAGCATCACCCCGAGCAATACACCGCCGCGACCGCGCACGGGTTCGGGCGCGTCGGGCACGATGCGGTCGGGTTCGATACGATGCCGACCGAGGCACATTACAGCCGCTGGGTCGGGGAGCGCACGATCGATTTCCTGCGCGATGGTCGCGACGCCGAAAAGCCGTTCTTCCTCTGGGCGAACTTCTACGACCCGCACCATCCGTTCGTCGCGCCGCAAGAATACTTGGACCGTTACGATCCCGCGACCGTACCCGCCCCGCTCGGCGGACCCGAAGGGTTGGCGACGCGCCCACCCGTCCTCACCGACGCTTCGCAGAAAAGTTACGCGGGGATCGCGCGCGGCTTCGCGGAGTACACCGCCGACGAGGTTCAGGAAGCGATCGCGGCCTATTACGCGATGGTCACGCTGATCGACGATGAGGTTGGCCGGATCCTCGCCACCGTGAACGAACTCGACCTGACGCGAGATACCCTGGTGATCTTCACCAGCGACCACGGCGAGATGCTCGGCGATCACGCCCTGATGCTGAAAGGGCCGATGATGTACGAGGGGGCGACCCGCGTGCCGCTGATCATCCGCTGGCCGGATCATCTCCCGGCCGGCGAGCGTCGCGCCGATTTGGTCCAGTGGCTCGACCTCGGCCCGACGATCCTCGATGCTGCGGGCCTGTCGCCCCT
>DATCMP010000845.1:0-21152 GCA_036563365.1 Thermomicrobiales bacterium | reverse complement strand
CGTTCGCGGGGCATATCGGTGGGCCGATCCTCGAACTCGGTTGCGGGAGTGGTAGGGTCGTGGTGCCGCTGGCTGAAATGGGTTATGAGGTCACCGGCGTCGATCTCTCCCCGGCGATGCTGGCGCTGGCGCACGAGGCAGTCGCGCGGGCGGGTGTGGCCGAGCGGGTGACCCTCCTAGAAGACGATATTCGCACGTTGGCGAAGGTCGGCGACCGTCGTTTCAGCCTCGCGTTCAGCGCGATCAATTCCTTCTTGCACCTGGCGACGCAAGCGGATCAACTGACCGCGCTCGGCGCGGCCCGGCGGCAGTTACGTCGAGGAGGCGTCCTCGTCCTCGATATTTTCCCACCACATCCCGATATCCTGAACGAGTACGATGGGCGACTCATCCACGCCGGTACCTACGCCGATCCGCATACCGGCGAACGGATCGACAAATTCTCCTCAACGCTATTGGATTCTGCCGAGCAGCGGATGGATACGACCTTCTTCTACGATCGCCTCCGCGCCGATGGTCGGGTTGAGCGCACCGCCGCCCCCTTCAGCTTCCGCTACCTCACGCGCTATGAGCTGCAATTGCTCCTCGAACGTGTCGGCTTCGCCGATGTCGCCTTTTATGGCACCTACGATCTCGAACCGTTCACCGCCGCCAGCGACCGGATGATCGCCGTTGCCGTGCGCCCCGAGTAGCGAACGCCGATACGATCAATTATCGCTGTGGTCTCCGCAAACCGCGCGCATGGAGGAGTTCATCCACCCATGCCGCTTCTGCTGCCGGAAGTTCCGGCGGTGGCAGTGGCTGGCGGTAATCGATCCGGTAGTCGTAGCGGGCACTGCGATAGATCAGCGCGATTGCCGCGTTGAGGTCGAGGGGGATATCGGGATCGGGATAGCGTAACGGGATCGGCACGATCGGCAGCGCCTCGCGCAACGCGATCGGCCAGATTTCGATCGCCGGACGGCGTTCGGCACGACTGAGGAAGATGAAATAGGGGTAGTCCGGCAGCGGCTGCACAATCTCCGGTCGTCGCCCACCGCGCAAGAGGTCGATTTCCAGTAAGTGCGCGTTGCTGCGGAAAATTTCTCGTCGCTTCCGCTCATAGGCATCAGCAGCATCGCTGCCGGGTCGCTTATTGACCGGCGACAAAATTTCGATCGCCGTCACGAGCACGTCGTCACCGACCGTCCGAATTTCAAGTCGATGATAGCGGGTTGGTAACTCCATCGTTACGGTGCCGGTGAGCGGAGCTGGGGCAATCGCCGTTGCGCTGTCCCGTTGCGTGGGCAGCGGCAATTCACGCTCCAACACCCCTACATCGGGTATGAAGCGATTCGGCGCTATCGCCAATGTCTCCGTGGCAACGTAAGGGATGATGACCGCGCTGTATTGCTGCCCGAGTAGCGGTTGAAGCTGATCACTGATCGCGATTGCTAAACGTGCGTGTACATCCGGCCATAGCGTAGGTGCTTCCAGATACGGATCCATCCCAGGGAAAATCGGTCCCATACGTCACCTCCCGGACGCTCGTTCGGGCACTACCTCTCGGTAGCAGTATAACCCTTCCATAGAAAGGGCTATCCCCGGCTCTCGGATTAGAGCCGGGGACAATCTGTGCGCCTGCAAATCCGAGAATGAGGGGCTACGTGAGCGCCGCTGTCTCGTGCACCGGACGGCCTTGCCCGACCTCCAGGACATAGTCGATGATCCGGCCAGGAATGTTGACGCCGGTCGGCGCGATCGAGTTGCGGAATTCCATCGTGTAGTTGACCTCGATCACGGTGAAACTGTCGCCAGCCTCGATCAGGTCGATCGCCACGGCACCGCCGCCGACCGCGCGCGCCGCGGCGCGACAGATCCGATCGAGCTCCGGCGTCACCGGGCAGTTGTCGGAGATGCCGCCGCGCGCCGTGTTGGTGATCCAGTGCTTGCTATAGCGATAGATCGCGCAGATCGTCTCGTCGCCGACGACGAATGCGCGGATGTCCCGATCGGGCTTACCGACATATTCCTGGATATAGTAGGTCGAGTGGTGGAACGATCCGAGGATTTCCTTGTGCTCCAGGATCGCCTCCGCCGCGTCGCGGTCATTGATCTTGGAGAGGAGGCGACCCCAGGAGCCGATCGGCGGCTTGAGGATCGCCGGGTAGCCCATCTCCTCGATCGCCCGCAGCGCCGACTCCGGCGTGAACGCGATCGTCGTCTTGGGTGTCGGCACCCCTTCGCGGATCAAGGCGGTCGAGGTCAGCAGCTTGTTCCCGCAAATCTCCGCCACGTCGAAGGTGTTGACCGTGGGGATCCCCCAGTCGTTGAAGACCCGCAGCGCATGGAGCGCCCGCGTGTGATTGATCGAGCGCTCCAGGATGACATCGTACTGCGTGAGCGGCTGATCGAGCCGCAGCGTCAATTCGGGATCATCGATCCGCGACCACGAAACCCCGCGCTGATCGAGTTCAGCAAACAACAACTTTTCCTCGACGCGCACCCGCGAGAGGAGTACCCCGACATGCATGATCCCTATGCCTCCGTCTCGCCGCGCTTGCCCGCTGTCGGGCTGTCCGTCAGCACCTCACCGATGATCGTCACCGCCCGATCGACCTCCGCCTCCGTCAGCAGCATCGGCGGCAGGAAGCGCAACGTCGTGGCACCTGCCGAGAGGCAGATTACGCCGCGCTCTTGCAGGGCGCGCATCGGTTTCGTGGCGCGCTCGCGCAATTCAACGCCGATCATCAGGCCGCGCCCACGCACATCGCGGATCTTTGGGTGGTTGAGCGCCCGCAATTGCTCCGTGAAATAGTTGCCCACGCGGGTCGCCTGCGCGAACAGCCCTTCGTCGCGTAGTGCGGTCAACGTCGCTGTACCCGCCGCGCAGGCGAGCGGGTTCCCGCCGAAGGTGGTGCCGTGGCTCCCCGCTGGAATCCGCGCGGCGACCTCCTCCGTCACCAAGGTCACGGCGAGGGGGAAGCCGTTGGCGATCCCCTTCGAGACGCAGAGGATATCCGGTGTAATCCCCCATTGCTCACAGGCGAAGAGGGTGCCGGTGCGGAAGGCGCTCTGGATCTCATCGAGGATCAGCAAGGCGCCCGTGCGCCGCGCGATCTCGAGGGCGGCGGCGAGATAGTCGTCGCTCGGCGCGTAGATGCCGCCTTCACCCTGGATCGGTTCCAGGATAATCGCCGACGTCTGCTCGTCCACCGCCGCGCCCAGCGCGTCGATGTCGTCATAGGCGACGTGGCTGAAGCCTTCCATCAGGGGTAAGAACGGATCGCGGTACTTTTTCTCCGCCGTCGCATTGAGTGCGCCGAGCGTCCGTCCGTGATAGCCGCGTTTCGCCGCCACAACATTCGTCCGCCCGGTGGCGACGCGCGCGAACTTCAGCGCCGCCTCGACCGCCTCGGTGCCGGAACTGCTGAGGAACGAGCGGTTCAACGCGGGCGGGGCCATCTCGCCGAGCACCGTCAGGAAGCGCGCCCGCGCATCGTTGTAGAAACTGCTGTGGCAGTTCGTGAGGATATCGACCTGTTCTTTGATCGCTGCGCTCACCGCAGGGTGGGCGTGGCCGAGGATATTGACCCCGTAATTGCTGTAGAGATCGAGGTATTCTTTCCCCGCGCTATCCCAGAGCTTGGTCCCCTGGCCGCGCACCAGCGCGATCTCGCGTTTGGCGTAGAGGCCGATCAGGTGTGCGTCTTCCGTCTCGGTGATCGAGGGCAGTTCGAGCATCGTAGACATCGTGCAATCCTCTCTATGATGAGCGATTTTTCGTTCAGACTGTGGCGCTGACAATTCGGTGACGGGCTCAGGTGTTCAACTGAAGAGATCGGCAATGCGGAACTCGAATCCCGGTAGAAGTTCGGGTGCTGCGAGCCAATCGTCGTCTTTCAGCGTGGCGATCGGCTCGGGAGAGCCAGATCGCCACACATCCACCTCACGCCTGCCGGGCCAGATAATCCAGACGTGCTGCACCCCAGCCGTGAGATAATGCTGTGCTTTCGCGGCCATCTCCGAGCGATGTTGATCGGGTGAGGCTACTTCGATCGCGAGATCGGGAGCAACGCGCAAATAACTTCGTCGCCCTGTAGTCCCTGGCGCTGGCTGATTTGCTAATCGTGAAGTGCTGATGAATGCAATATCTGGTGCAAAAACGGTATCTCCTTCATGGAGTTGTGAAAGGAGATAACCAGTTTCTGCCGCTGTGACTACACCCAGTTTGTGCCTCTTCACAAAGCTATGGAGTGGCGCTGAGAGGTTGAGCGTGACTTCACCATGCTCGAAGCCAGTTGGCGACATCCGCACCAATCTCCCTGCTATTAATTCGTATCGCCACTGGTCGTTAAGATCTTCCGGCCAGCGCAGCAACTCATCCGCCGTGACGCGGCGGTCGACACCTGGCACTGGCTCTGCCCACGGCGCGATCGTCGATACCATTGCTGCCTCCTCGTCTGGTCGGCGGTGTCGCTCCCACTGCTAGCAGGTCGTCGTGTATAGCCCTGACGCAGTGTGCCCTATCTGCTGCGTTACGCGGGGTGTTCTACTTCCTGGTAGACCTCTGCCAGCGGCAGCGTACAATCGATCGTTGGCAAAGCTAGCGTTGCGTCGATTCCGATCGCCTCGGAGAAGAGCCAGCGATCATTGGCTTGGCGCACGAAATGTTCGATACGGGGCGCATCCTGCGCGATCAGCACGTATTCGTCCAGGGATTCGATTGTGCGGTAATGCTGGAACTTCTTGCCCTGATCATGGCTCTCGGTCGAGGGTGACAGTATCTCGATGATCACCTTCGGGTTGAGCAGGACATCACGGCGCTCATCCCGGAACTGTGGTTGCCCACAGACGACCGTCAAATCTGGGTAGATAAATAGCCTGCTATCCGGTATCTGCACGCGGATGTCGCTGAAATTGACCCGGCAAGGTTTTCCTCGTAACTGGGCGCGCAGGCCAGCGAAGACGTTCCCGACGATCGTGTTATGGTCATAGCTTGCCCTAGCCATCGCCAGGACTTCGCCGCCATAATACTCGTGCTTCGTCTCGCTGGTACGCTCAAATTCCAGGTATTCTTCGACGGACATGGCCGTGATTGGTTCTGCCGCCATCGCCGGTACTCCTCTCTCACGAGGCTATCCCATCGCGCTCAAGTATAGCCCCCGCGAAGTGTCGGCCCAATCTACGCCATGATTGTCGTACCGGCACCTTCGAGCGCGCGGCTGATCGGTCGGTCCACGCGCGCATCGGCGAAGATGACGCGCCCGACGCCGCGCTCGATTGCGTCTTGCGCCGCGCTGACCTTCTTCTTCATTCGGCCCTGCGCCATCGCCCCGGCCTCGGCCATATTCGCCAGGCTGATCGAGGTGACGAGGCTGTTCTCGTCCTGTACGTCGGCGAGTAAGCCAGGGGTGTTGGAGAAGACGAGGAGCTGATCCGCGCCCAAGGCGACCGCTAATTCGGTCGCCAGCTTGTCGCCGTCCACGTTGATCGCCTCACCCTCGCGCCCAAATGCGGGCGGCGTCAACACCGGCAGATAGCCTGCGCCGACGAGGAGGGTCAGCAACGTCGTATCGACATCCTCGATCGAGCCGGCGTAATCGCCGCGCAGCATCTTCGGCTTGCCGTCTTCGAGAACGCGGATCGCCGGTTTACGCCGTCCGGTGGCGATCTTGCCGTCGATGGCGCTCAAGCCAACCGCGTTGACGCCGCGCTTCTGTAAGCCCTCGACCAGATTCTTGTTGATCTTGCCGCAGTAGACCATCAACATCACGTCAAGGGTCTCGCGATCGGTGAAGCGGCTCGACTGGCCGCTCTGCGAGGTGACATGGCGTGGCTCGATGCCGAGTTGCTTCGAGATCCGGTCGAACTCCGCATTACCGCCGTGGATAAAAATGGTCGGCTCCTCGACGCGCGCCAGATCGTCCAGGAAGGCTTCATAATTGAGTCCGGCGCTCCCGCCGAGTTTGATGACCAACATCGGTCGCTCCTTTCAGTCGTCTAAAGTACGAACGACGAAGTACGAAGTAAAGCACGGCGCTTGACCACATCAGTTCGTACTTCGTCGTTCGTACTTCGTACTTTGTCAGATTGGGTGGAGGCCGGAGAAGCCCAGCCCCGCCGTCTCGGGGAAACCGCAGCGAACATTCATCGCCTGCACGCCCATCCCTGATGCGCCTTTCATCAGGTTGTCGAGTGCGGAGATGACGACGACGCGCGGCGTCCCGGAGAGCTCATCGATCTCGAAGCCAACATCGCAGTAGTTGGTGCCCGCGAGAATTTTGGGTTCCGGGTAGCGGTGCAACCCGGATGACTCTTTCACCAGCCGCATGAACGGCTCATCCTTATAGGCCGGGCGATAGATCCGCCAGAGATCTTTATCGGTCAGACGCTCTTTGAGGAAGACATGTGAGGTGGTGACGATCCCGCGCACCGACTCGACCGAGGTAACGCTGAGCGCGACCTGCGGCACATTGCCGTCGAAGGTGCATTCCTGGATGATCTCGGCGCTGTGGCGATGCCCGGTCGGCTTGAACGAGCGGATGACGCCGCTGCGCTCGGGATGGTGGCTGCCCGGCCCGCTCTCGCCACCGGCACCCGACGAACCAACCTTCGACTCGATCACCGTCGGCATGGCAAGATCAACGATCCCAGCCCGGAAAAGCGGGTAGAGCCCGAGGATCGCGGTCGTGGCGGTGCAACCGGCACCGCTGATGAAATTAGCGGTCTTAATCTCCTCGCGGTGGAGTTCCGGGATGCCGTAGGCGAATTCGCCCAGGAGATCGGGGTGAGTATGCTCGTGGCTATACCACTTCGGATAATCCTGGGGATTGTTGAGGCGATAGTCGGCGCTGAGATCGATGATGATCGATGCCTTGTCGCGCAGCTTCGGTACGCTCTCCATGCTCATGCCGTGGGGCAGGCAGAGGAACAACACGTCGCACGGCTCCAACTGGTCGCGCGAGACATATTTGAGTTGCGTCCGCTTTCGCAGATTGGGGTGGGTGGTGTGGACGAATTTCCCGGCACTCCGCTCGGATGTCGCCTGCTTGATTTCTACATGCGGGTGCTCGAGCAGGAGGCGCAACAATTCGCCCCCTGCATAGCCCGACGCTCCGATGATCGACACCGTTGTCATGCTCTGGTTCTCCTTCTATTCCTGCTTGGCGGGGAGACTTAACGCAGAGGACGTAGGGAGGAATGAGCGTGCAGAGACAGCTAATGTAAGATGCGAGAGACATGCCATCGGAATGAGCCCCCTCCCCTCCATTCGCTGCGTCGCTACTGTCCCTCCGCGATCGTTGCGATAAACCTTATCGTCCACTCAATGCCGCTTCGCGCTGTTCTGCCAGCGACGCCATCTTTTGCACCAGATGGTCAACGATCTCCCCGGCGATGTCTGTATCAGTCGTCTCACGCAGGCCGTGGAATTCCGCGCCGACGTTGATCTCGATCACTTTTAACCCTTCATCGGTTTCGATGAGATCCACGCCCATGATCTCGCCTCGGACAGAGCGCGCAGCGCGCAGCGCTAGATCCTCGATCTCCGGGGTGACTGGGCAATGGGTCGAGGTCGAGCCGCGCGCGGTATTGGTGATCCAATGCTCCGCGTTGCGGTATGACGCGGCCACGACGCGGTCGCCGACGATGAACGCGCGGATGTCGCGACCGGGCTTCTTGATATATTCCTGGATATAGAAGATCGAGTGGTGGTACGAACCGAGACTCGCCTTGTGCTCCAAGATCGCTTCCGCCGCCGCGCGCCCGTTGACCTTCGCTAGGAGGCGTCCCCACGAGCCGGTATTCGGCTTGAGGACGACCGGGTAGCCCAACTCCTCGATCGCTTCGAGTGCCGATTCCGGTGTGTAAGCGATCAGGGTGCGCAGGGTTGGCACGTCGTGTTCGATGAACGCCATGTTGGTGTGGAATTTATTGTCGCAGAGGGTGGTCGTCTCGAAACTGTTGATCGTGGGGATCCCCCAACTCTGCAAGAGGCGCAGGGTATATTCCGCTCGTGAGTGGACGAGGCTACGATCGAGGACCAGATCGACCTCCGGGAAACGTTTTTTCCCTAGATCGAACCAGATCTCGCGGTCGAACACCCGCTCGACGGTGATGTCGCGCCGTGCCGCCGCCGCCAGGATCGCCTTTTCCTCTGTCCGCAAATGCGAGACGAGCATCGCCAATTTCACTGCAAGCCTCCGAGATTAATCGTGGGTCGTGGGTCGTGAATCGTGAGTGACAAGTGTCGGGCACCGAGTGGGTAGGTGTATTTCCTATTCATCACTCGTCATTCGTCACTGAGCAAGGTTGGTGAGTGCTACGGCGAGAATATCGATCGCCCGCAGATATTCCGCCACCTCGATCCGCTCATTCGGTGTGTGGTCGAGTTTGGAGTCGCCGGGACCATAGGCCACGATCGGGCAACCCCAGGCCGGGCCGACGATATTCATGTCGGCGGTGCCGGTCTTGACCTTCAGGCGCGGCTTGCCGCCCGCTGCGCGGATCGCCGGCAGGAAGGCACGCACGATCGGCGAGGTGCGCTCCCCACGGAACGCGGGCAACGCCTCGGCAACCACAACCTCCGTGCCGGCCTCGATCTCCGCCGCCACGTCGTCCGCGCTGGCCTCGATCCGGGCGAGATCGTGCAGGATCGTCGTCAGCGTCGCGCCATCGAGATCGAGCGGCAGGCGGAAGCCCATCCGCAGATCGACCTGCTCGTGGAGTCCATCGGTGGTGGAGTTGAAACCGCGGAGCTTCGGTTCGAGGCGGTCGAACGCGGCGGTGCGACCGTCGTTGAATGTTGCGGCATAGCCGGTCACGCGGTTCCAGAAATCAACCGCCACCTGAGGCGCAGTCGCGACCGGCGCGGCGGAATGCGCCCCCGATTGTTTGAGGGTATAGCTCGCCGACATGCTGCCTTTGTAGCCGAGAACCACACTATCCCAGCCGCTCGGCTCCCCGATGATTGTGAAGGCCGGGCGATAACGATCCACGATATGGAACGCCCCCGCCGAATCGGCCTCCTCCCCGACCGCGCCGATCACCGTCAGGCGGATTCCCGCCCGCGCCGCGCGCGTTGCCGCGCAGACGAATGTCGCGAGCGGCCCCTTCGCATCGACCGCACCGCGCCCGTAGAGCACGCCATCTTCGATCCGTACGGGAATTTCGCCCGGCACCGTATCGATATGGCCGAGCAGGACGACCTCGCTCGGCCCCGAACCGATCTGCCCGATCGCATTGCCCGCTTCGTCGATCGTGGTGGTGAAACCGCGTGCCGCCATCGTCGCGCAGAGGTATTCGACCGCCGCACGCTCCTGGCCGGAGGGGCTGGGGATCGCGACGAGATCGTGCAGCACCCGTATATCGGCGGCGTGCCGCGCTGCCGCATCGTGCGTCTGTGGGCTATCGAAATTCGCCCGGCTGGTGTCAGACGCCGACATTGGCGGCTTGCCTCCCCCCATGCTCAGGCTGCGCGGTGGCGACGTGCAGGATGTAGTCGGCGATCGGCCCGGCGACATCGACCCCCGCCGTCTCGAAGGCCCGGAAGGCGTTGATCGTGCCTACTTCGTTCACGAGCAAGCCGTGCGGGCTTTCCAGCAGATCGACCTCGAAGATGCCGCCACCGAATGTGCGCGCCGCGCGCCGTGCCAGGTCGGCGATCTCCGGGGTCAGCGGGCAGGGGATATGCGGCGCGCGCCGGTCACGGCTCGTCACCCAATCGTCGGATTGGCGATACTCCGCCGCCAGTGGCTCTTCACCGATGACCAGCACGCGAATATCGCGGCCTGGCTTAGCGACGTATTCCTGCAGGAAGTAGACATGCTGGCGATCGGTCCCGAGCATAGCCCTGTGTTCCAGGATCGCCTCGGCTGCTTCACGATCCTCGATCAGCGCCAGCAGTTGGGTGTCGCCGCCGACCAGGGGCTTCGTCACCACCGGGTAGCCCATCCGCTCGATCGTCGCCAGTGCCGCCTCGGTGCTCAGTGCGATCTCGACGCGTGGCGTCGGCACCCCGGCCTCGCCGAGCTTCATCATCAGGAGCGCCTTGTTGCCGCAGAGATCGACCGTCGCGGGTCGGTTGATCGTCGGCACGCCGAGATGCTCCAGGATTCGCAACGCGGTCTGCGCCAGCGTATAGTCCTGGCACCGCTCAACCACCAGATCGAGCGAATTGTAGCCGCGAGCGCGCAAATCGAACGCGACCGCGCTCTCCGGCAGCGGCACCACCTCCGCGCCGCGCGCCGTCAGCGCCTCGATCAGCCGCCGCTCTTCGATTCGCAGCCGCGTGTGTAAGATACCGATCCTCACCCTCACCCCCCAGATAAGTACGAAGTACGAACGACGAAGTACGAAGTCGATAGAGGCATAGCATCACGCTACTTCGTACTTCGTCGTTCGTACTTCGTACTTCCGTTTACTCGCCCCAGTCTTCCTCTTCTTCCGGCGCGAGTTCGAGTTCGAGCGGGTTCGTGCTGACAACTTCGAGTTCGGCGCTGCACTCGGGGCACTGCACGATCTCGCCCTTCTCGACGTTCGCCAACTCCAACTCCGCTTCGCACTCGGGGCAGGTACCGGTCATTGTGGCAGACATAAGATTTGCTCCTCCTCTATTCGTTGGTCGTTCGATACGCACTGTCGATACGGCATCACGACGCGTGATACACCCGGAAATTGTACTCGGTCGTCCCCTATGCGCCGCCGAGCAGCGTCTCTCTCACCGTCGCGATCTTCGCGCGCTGCTCCGCGACGACGGCGCGCTCGGCGACGATGCTGGCACGAAGCTCGTCCAGGCCCAGGTTGCCCGCCGCGCCGATATGGCGGCGATTCTGCAACTGTTCGTGCGGATCCATCGGCGCGAGGGTATCGAGTTGCGACGCGATCAAACGGTAGGCATCGCGGAACGGCATCTCCTGGCTGGTGACGAGCGCATAGGCGTGGTCGGTCGCGAAGAGTTGCGGCGAGCAGGCGGCCTGCATCTGCTCCTGGCGCGGTTCGAGACCGGGGATGAAGACGGTCATCACGTGCAGGGAGGCGACGGTCACGTCGAGCGCGCGCATGAAGGCGCTCTTGGTCTCGCCGAAATCGGTGTTGTAGCCCGATGGCAGCCCCGTGACCGTCTCCAGAATTTGTTGCTGGTAGGCCAGCACCGTCCGCGCCTTGCCGCGCATGATCTCCATCACGTCGAGATTGTGCTTCTGCGGCATGATGCTGCTGCCGGTGGTCATCTCCGGCGCGACACGGAAGAAGTCGTATTCGGAGGTGGTGAAGAGCAGGACGTCCTGCGCCAGTCGCGAGAGATCGATCATGATCTGCGCGAGCGCCTGGACGATCAAGCCCTCGAATTTGCCGCGACCCGCCTGCGCGTAGAGGACGTTGCGCTGCACCTTCGCGAAGCCGAGCAGATCGGCGACGTACTGGCGATCGATGTCGAATGGCACGCCGTACGACGCCGCCGAGCCGAGCGGCGACTGATCGTTGATCGCGTAGGCGGTGCGGAGCACCTGCAAGTCATCGAGCAACGCCTCGGCGAACCCCGCGATCCAGAGCCCGACCGAGGAGAGCATCGCACGCTGCATGTGGGTGTAACCGGGCATCGGGATATCCTTGCCCTGCTCCGCATAGTCGGTCAGCGCCTCGATCGTGTCGAGCAGCGCATCCATCAGCGCGGTCAGTTCACCCCGCGTGTAGAGGCGCAGATCGACCAACACCTGATCGTTGCGCGAACGGGCCGTGTGGATGCGCCCGCCCGCCTCGCCGACCGTCGCCGTGAGGTGATTCTCGATCTTCGTATGGACATCCTCGTCGGCGGTTGTCACGACGAACTGCCCGGCCTCGGCCAGTTCGATGATGTGCGCCAACTCCTTCGTCAGCGCCGCAACTTCCTCGGCCGTCAGCAGGCCGATCTTGCCCAACATTCGCGCGTGCGCGATTGAGCCGAGCACATCGGCCTCGATCAGGCGGTTGTCGAACGAGACATCCCCCGTCAGATATTCCTCGACGAGTGGATGGACCGCGTAGCCCTTTTGCCATAATTTTGTCGGCGCGTTATTGCTCACCACACCTCCTGATGGATTGAGAGGACGGGAACAGGAGACACGGAGTTAGGGAGGGCACAGGGAGATAATCTCTACATTCCCCGCGGTTAACCAATTTCTCTCCCGGCCCTCTCGGTGTCTCGGTGTCTCCTGTTCCCGTCCTCAACCTTACTGCCCGGCGGGACGTTGCGCGCCGATGGCGGACCAGCGCATCCGGGCGGCGCGTTTCGCCAGCACTTCGTACGGTATGCCGCGCAGTCGCGCGACCGAACCGCTGAGTTGTTGATTGAACGATGTCGCCGTGATCGACCGGATCTCCGGGGCGAAAAGACCGCTGTTCGACTCGCGCTTAACGATGTCGATATTGCCCTTGTAGAGGGTGATCGTGTACTCGCCGTTGACCACCCCTTGTGTCTGCGAGATGAAGGCGTCCAGGTCGGCGCGGAGAGGATGGAACCACCCGCCGTTGTAAACGAGGGTGGCCCACCGCTGATCGACCGTCTTCTTGAAGACGAGTTCGTCTTTCGTCAGGCACATCGCTTCGAGGTCGTGGTGGAGGCGCAGGATGATCGTCGCGGCGGGGGCTTCGTAGAGCTCGCGCGACTTCAGGTCCATGATCCCGTCTTCCCAGACATCGAGCTTGCCGATGGCGTGCTTCCCGCCGAGTTCGTTCAGGAGCGGCAACAGTTCGCGCAGCGTCAGCCGCTGCCCGTTGACCGCGACCGGCACCCCTTCCTCGAAGCGGATGGTCAGCGTCTCCGGCTCGTCGGGGGCCGCCTGCGGCGGGACATACCAGAGCCAGACATCGTCCGGAACAACCGTGTCGAGATCGAGGCCACCCGACACGATCGAGCGGCACCACATCGTCGTATCGTCGCCGCCGATCAAGCTCTCGGTCACCGGCAACCCCCAGTGCTCGCAGAGCGCCGCTTCCTCGCCACGCGTGAGGTCGAAGTCGCTCACCGGCATCAGGTGCGGCACGCCCGGCGCGAAGAGGGAGAAGACGTTGTGCATTCGGAACTGATCGTTCCCTTTGCCGGTCGAGCCTTCCATGATCGCGTCGCAGCCGAGCTCGATCGCTTTTTGCGCCACCACCGCCGAGACGAGTTGCCGCGCGAGCGAGGTCGAACACGGGTAACCGTTGTAATCGACGTTGGCGCGAATCGCCTTCTTGAGCCAGATATTGCTGAACTCGTCCTGCACATCCAGGACGGTTAGCGTCAGGCCGAGGTGCGCCGCTTTATCGCGCGCCGCCGCCAGTTCTGCCTGATCCTGGCCGATGTTGACCAGGATCGGGATGATCTCCGCCGCGCCGTACTTCTTGGTCGCCAGCATGGCGCATAGGGCCGAGTCGAGCCCGCCCGCGAAGGCGAGCGCCAGCTTGCGTACCTGCGGTACCTCGGTTGTCTCGATTTTCCGCAGCGCGGTGGCTAATGTCGTTGCTGGCATTCCTCAGACTCCCCGCGACTTCCCGCCCAATGATAGATAGCGCGCGACGGATGACGAACTCCTCCGTCATCCGTCGCCTTGCAGCCCGTCACACAAACAAAAATACCCCCATCCCTTGGTCAGGGACGGGGGTATGTTACTCCCGCGGTACCACCCTGCTTGCCGCGAGCGCACATCGCTCGCGACCGCTTTCAGACCCCTGCTGGCATGTGGGGCGGACATCCACGCCTACTTGTGTCCGACCGGGACACTTTCTTCGGCTGGCCGCTCATGGGCTCGTTCGCGCCTCGACGACTCCCCCGGGCTTCCACCATCTCCGGGTCGCTATTGTCGTGACCTAGCGGCGCTACTATTCCCACTCATTGCGGGCAAACTCATCGGCGAAAACTATAGTCCCGCCGCGCTTGGGTGTCAAGACCAGCTGTTGCGGTTGCGCCGCCGGTTCCCGAAGAACAACCAAAGCCCACCGACGATCAGGAAGACCGGCCAGAACTGGAAGAGGACGCCGAGGATCCGCCCGGCCATCCCCAGCGTGCCGATCAACCCCAGGAATGCGGCGATCGCGAGCAGGATCGTCCCGGGGATGCGCGCCCAGTTGAAGGCGTTGCTATACGGATTACGGATCCGATCCAGCAGCGGCATCATCCAGAAGCCGGCACCAAGCCCGCCGACGACCGCCGCGCTACCCCACGCGTCGTTGATGTGTTGCAAGAGGGCCGCCGCGATCAGCCCACCGGCAAGGCCGAGCAGGACGCTGCCCGGCACCACGAAACCGCGCAACCCCTTCAGTAGGGCCAGACCGGTGAAGATGCTCCCGAGGATCAGCAAGGGGATTGCACCCGTCGGGGCCATGATCTGCCAGAGCAGGAAAAGAACCCCGAAGCCGATCAGTACCGCGCCACCATTCAGCGACTTCGTTTTCCCATAACTCCCGGACCGCCCAAAATCGTTCGTACCCATCATCGTCGCACCCTCCTCGTTCCCCGCAACGCCCTCGCTGCGGTCTCCGCATCCCTATCTACGTGCTATTGCGTAGCAGGTTCCATACGCTCAGAGTACGCGAGAAGCATGGCGAATTTATGACATGGGCGTGGCGTTTTTGCCGATGGGGCGCATCACCCGAATCGACTTTATGGCATGGGCTCTGGCACACTTCCTGCGATCATGGGAAAAGTTTATCCCGATGTTGTCGACGATATATCGAAGGGTTAAGGATGAGCGAAGGTGCGGCTCCGGTCGATATCCTGATCGTCGATGACAATCCGCTGATGACGCGACTGCTGGCTGAACTCCTGGGGGATGAAGGCTATCGGGTCGTGGCGATCGATGGGAGCGACGTGATCGAGACTGCGCTGTTGCACGCACCGCGCTTGATCATGCTTGATGTGTTGATGCCGCAACTCGATGGCCCAGAGCTCTGCCAGCGCTTGCGCGCCGATCCACGTACCGCCCATGTGCCGATCATCTTCGTTTCCGCGCTCCCCCCCGCCACCCTCGCCCTCCGCTTGCACGATTGCCCGTACGATGCGCTGATCGCCAAGCCGTTCGACCTCGATGAGGTCGTCGCTACTGTGGGTCGGTTCCTCGATCGCGCTGGCGGATGAGGGCCACGTACGCTCCTTGCCGGTTCGTTGATCGGGTGGTGATGGGGCTGCATCGATCACCCGCTTGCCCACCCTTTCGCGCCGTGCTATCCTGCAAGAAGGAAGAGCTTTGTTCGTTGTGCGGGACCATCGGTGACGCTGCTCGCTGACGCTTCGTTGCAGAAGGGTGCGCTATTCGCGTTAGCCCGCGATCAATGGTACGATGCCCATATAGCCTCATAGCCCCGACTATTGTGGGAAGTCGGCCAGCGTGGGTTAGACTGAGGAGGACGAATGAGGGTTGATGGGAACGTGACATTGAGCGGTCCCCAACAGGCCGTCTACGATACGTTGTCGGATCCGGAGGCGTTGCGTCAGTGCCTTCCTGGCTGCGAGAAGTTTGACGAAGTCTCGCCCGGCCGTTATGAGACGATCTTGAAGGCGGGCGTTGCGGGTATCAAGGGGACGTTCACCGGGACGGTGACCCTCAGCGATGCCAAGTCGCCGGAGTCGTACACCCTGACGGTGGAAGGCACCTTCTCGGGCGGCTTCGTCAAAGGGGTCGGTAACATCAGCCTCGCTCCGGAAGGTGACGGCGCCAAGACGAAGGTCAGCTATCTCGGTGACGGCCAGGTTGGTGGGCCGCTCGCCTCGGTGGGGCAGCGGCTGATGGCCCCCGCCGCGCGGATGGTGGTCAATCAGTTCTTCCGCTGTATGGATGGGCAACTGAAGTCGCGCCAGGAATCCGGGGCGCAGGCCAGCAGCTAACGGGTGGTGACGAGCGCGGGGGCATTGGGCTCGTTCGCTTTCGGGGTTGGACGAAGAGTATTCGGAAGGGGATAAGTGCAGATGGCGACACATCCGATTAACCTGACGATCAATGGTAAGGCGCAGCAGGGTGCCGTCGAGTCTCGGCGGTTGCTTGTCCACTATCTCCGCGACGATCTCGGCCTCACCGGCACCCACATCGGCTGCGAAACCAGCCAGTGCGGTGCCTGCACCGTCATGCTCAATGGCAACGCGGTGAAGTCATGCACCCTCTTCGCGGTCCAGGCCGACGGTGCCGAGATCATGACGATCGAGGGTCTGTCCAAGGACGGCGAGTTGCACCCGATCCAGGAAGGCTTCTGGGAGGAGCACGGTTTGCAGTGCGGCTTCTGCACGCCGGGCATGATCATGAGCACCGTCGATCTCCTGCAGAAGAACCCGAATCCGGACGAGCACGAGATCCGGCACGCGCTCCACGGCAACCTCTGCCGTTGCACCGGGTATCAGCACATCGTCAAGTCGATCCAATATGCGGCGAACAAGATGCAGGGTGCGACTGCGGCGGCTGACTAATCGACGATCTGCACGCTCTTCTCAACACGGTCTTCATTGCGGGATGCGTGTCCATGATAAGCGCCATGATAGGTGGTGGAGGAATTAACCGATGATTCCAAGCGAGTTCGATTACGTCAAAGCCGGGAGCGTCCAGGAAGCCCTGGGCCTCTTGCAGCAGCACGGTGACGATGCGAAGGTGCTGGCCGGTGGGCATAGCCTGGTGCCGATGCTTAAGCTGCGCCTCGCCAACCCGGCGGTGCTGGTGGACATCAGCGGCATCAGCGAGTTGAAGGGGATCACGAGCGGCGGCGACAAGGTCACAATCGGCGCGCTGACCACCCACAACGACATCGAGCACAGCGCCGAACTGAAGAACTCCTTCCCGATCCTGGCGGAGGCCGCGACCCTCATCGGCGATCCGATGGTCCGCAATCGCGGCACCTTTGGCGGCTCGCTCGCCCACGCCGACCCGGCGGGAGACTGGCCGGCGGTCGCGTTGGCCCTCGGCGCACAGATGCACATCACGGGCCCCGGTGGCGAGCGCACCGTCGCCGCAGATGACTTCTTCATCGACATCCTCACTTCGGATGTCCAGCCCGGTGAGTTGCTGACCGCGATCGATCTGCCGGTTTCCAGCGGCAAGGTCGGCATGTCCTACCAGAAGTTCTCCCACCCCGCCTCCGGATATGCGGTCGTCGGCGTGGCCGCGACCGTCACCGTCGATGGCTCCGGCAATTGCGCCAGTGCTCGCGTCGCCGTCACCGGTGCCGGGGCGAAGGCCACCCGCCTGACCTCGGTTGAGGATGCCCTGGTCGGCAAGCCGCTGACCGAAGAGAATGTGGCCGCCGCCGCCGGGACCGCTGGCGATGGGATCGATTACCTGGGCGATATTTACGCTTCCGAAGAGTATCGGGCGCACCTAGTCAAGGTCTTCGCCAAGCGGGCCGTGCTGGCCGCCGCTGGAAATATTAAATAACAATACTCTGACGATAGTTGAAGGGGCGGGGCGCTATTAGCGCCCCGCCCCTCTGGCATTTGTTGCCTCCTTGTTGCCGTTTTGTGCCTCGCCCTTGCGCGTGGTTGTCTCCCACCGCCTCACCTGTGTCTACATGATATAGTGCCCTGCGGGGCAACATATTGGTGTTGTGCGTCGTGATCGTGTCACCTGGAGGATGACGATGGGGCGTCGGGCGTTGCTAGTGGGGATCATGATACTGGCGTTGCTGAGCGGTGGTGGGACGACAAGAGCCACCCCGCTGCGCGAAGAATCTTTATCCTTTAGCGCACTGGCGGCGAGCGCGTGT
Source organism: Thermomicrobiales bacterium (assembly GCA_036563365.1). GTDB lineage: Bacteria > Chloroflexota > Chloroflexia > Thermomicrobiales > CADCWN01 > CADCWN01. Next base: position 3,473 of record DATCMP010000845.1, on the reverse strand, counting down.
GCGCCGAACCCAGCCCCGGCCCCGCGCGGGCAGCGCACGGTGAATGTCAGCACCCCTTCTTCCGGCCAGAGTGTCAGCAGCGCGATCGTCGTGCGCGGTACGGCGGATCCCGGCTCATCGTTCCGCATCGTCCTCTACGGCGACGATGGCAGCGAACTGGCTGCGCGCAACGTCGGACCGGTCGATGGCGAAGGGTTCGTCGCCGCGGTGCCCTATCGTACCGAGCGCGAGCAGGAGGGCTGCCTCTGGCTCTTCAACACGGTCGGCCCGAATTGGAGCGGTAATCCGATCAACGTCATCCAGGTGCGCGTCCTGCTGCGGGCGACGATCGGCGCCTGTTACCCGGAGGCGGGTGGCATTTGTACCGACGATCACTTCCAGCACTTCTGGTCGGGGAATGGCGGGCTCTATCAGTTCGGCTTCCCGGTCGCTGCGGCGCAGTTGGAGCGAGATGGGAGCGGGCAAGAATATCTGGTGCAGTATTTCGAGCGGGCGCGCTTCGAGTATCACCCCGAGCAGGCGGGGACGAAGTACGACGTGCTGCTCGGCCTGCTCGGTAATGAGGTCACCGCGCCGCGCCGCGCCGCCGGTGAAGGCCCGTTCGCCGCCCGCCCGCGCCCGGCCTCCTGCGAGCCCGACGCTCCCGATTGCCAGGATGTCGGAGGGCGTTGGTTCGCCGCCACCGGCCATTTCCTGGGCCATGCGGCGGGGCAGGGCAACGAGAGCGGCGGGATCGCCGGGTTCGCGATCGCCGAGCAATGGGCGAATCGCGGCGGTTTAACCGTCTACGGCTACCCGATCAGCGAAATCTTGCCCGAGCAGGGATATGATGGCCGGACCTACTTCGTACAGTACTTCGAGCGTCACCGCCTCGAATATCACCCCGAGAATATCGCCCCCTACACCATCCAACTCGGGCAGTTAGGGCGACAGGTTTACGAGACCCGCTACGGCACGAAATAGCTGCCCCCGTCACCTCAACCGGGGTTTATCGGTGAGCGGTGGGTTGGCGGTTGCATCTTCTACGGGGTATCCGGCACGAATACCGATGAACGGCACAACGCCCGCCCCGCGAGGGCTGAGTTAGCTGCAGGGCCCAGCCCGCATAGGCGGGTTTATCCTGCTCGGCGAACAAGGCTTCGTGGCCGCAGGCGCGCGAGACGCGGCTCGCCCCCGGCGCAATCTCGCGCATAAATCCTACCGCCGCGACCATGAGCCTTGCGCGGGCACTGGTATACTGTTATTGCGTGCGTCGCGAATTGTGGTCGCCGACGTGGTCCTCGGCTCGGTCAACGGAGCGGGATGGGCACTTTCCTCGATAATGCGAATATCATGACGGCGTTCCTGGCGGGGCTGCTGTCGTTTTTCTCGCCCTGCACGCTCCCGCTGGTCCCGCTCTTCCTCGGGCATCTGGCCGGGGTCGGCGGTGATGAGTTGGCGGTGGTGAGTACGAAAAATCGCGGTTTGCTCCTGCGGAATGCCGGGGCGTTCGTCCTCGGCTTCTCGCTGGTGTTCATCCTCGTCTTCGGACTGCCCGCGGGTCTCCTGGCCGGAACGCTGCAAGAATACCGGACGATTCTGATGCGGATCGGCGGGCTTTTCCTGATCGTGCTTGGCCTGAATTATCTCGGGCTGATTCGGATCGCGCCGTTGCTGCGCGAATGGCGTCTGCATTATCGCCCGACCCGGCGCGATCACCTGCCGACCTCGCTGCTGGTGGGGGCTACGTTTGCGCTCGGGTGGACCCCCTGCATCGGCGCGATCCTCGGGGCGATCACGACGATGGCGCTGATCGGCCAGGATGCTGGCGGGGCGGTGATCCTGCTGGTCGCGTATTCGCTCGGCCTCGGTGTGCCGTTCATGATCGTTGCCGCTGGCTTCGGGCGGGTGATGCCGCTGCTGCGCCGCGCGGTGCCCTATCTGCCCGTCTTTAATCGCCTCGCCGGTGGGCTGATCGTCGTAGTCGGCGTGTTTATGCTCGTCGGTGCCTATCAAAGCTTCTTCGTTCACCTCATTCGCATCTCCGGTTGGCGTCCCCCGCTCTGAACTTCGGTCGATCGGGAACCAAATCCAGCGTTCGTGAGTACAACGTAATGTAGGGTAACGTACGGTGCGCCTTGGCTCCCGTCGTTCCCGTGGTTCGTCGCGGCCCTGGTATTTCGGTCATGCCGTCTCGTTGCGGCCAGGACCACGGCGTGCGCGGTCCGTTCTGGTGTCTCCACCACGCCGACTGGTATACTTAGCGGGCGTGTACTTATGTTGTATCGAGTGCCACGCGGGGGATCGTGAAGCACAGAATAGCCGCATATGTAGCGCTCCACCCTTCGCGTGGCACCGGGGAAACTTGCGGCGCTCGTGTGATAGATACAAGCGTCGCTTGCGCGTACCTATAGGGCAGTTGACGGCGTAATGCACGCCGCTATCCGCCGGGCCATCGCGGCACCGGATTGGCACCTGGGGCGACCGCGTCACAGGGGGAGAGGAGAAAAGGGTCGATGTCGCTCGCCCAAACCATCGCCGACCGGGTGGCGAAAAATGTTGAGACGGTCATCGTCGGGAAACATCGCGAGGTCCAACTTGTGCTCGTGGCCCTGTTCTGTAAAGGCCACGTCCTGATCGAGGATGTGCCGGGGGTCGGGAAGACCGTGCTGGCGAAGACGATCTCGCGGAGTATCGGCTGCACTTTCCGCCGTATCCAATTCACGCCCGACCTCCTCCCGTCGGATGTGACCGGTGTCAGCGTCTTTAATCAGGGGAGTGGGCAATTCGAGTATCGGCCCGGTCCGGTGATGGCTCAGATCGTCCTGGCCGATGAGATCAACCGCGCCACCCCGAAGACGCAATCGTCGCTGCTGGAAGCGATGGAAGAGGCCCAGGTGACGGTCGATGGGGTCACCCGCCCGCTGCCCAACCCCTTCGTTGTCCTGGCGACGGAGAATCCGATCGAATATGAGGGCACTTTCCCCCTGCCGGAAGCCCAACTCGACCGGTTCCTGGTTCGCCTGTCGCTCGGCTATCCGGGGCGTGACAACGAGATCGACGTGTTGGAGCGCCAGCGGCAGACCCATCCGCTCGATACGCTTGAACAGGTCGCCACCGTCGAAGATCTGATCGCGGCACAAACGGCGATCAAGGAGATTCATGTCGAGCGGCTGATCCTGGAATATATCGTCTCGCTCGTCGAGGCGAGCCGCAACCACGACGATGTCTATCTCGGGGCGAGCCCGCGCGGCTCGCTCGCCCTCTACAACACGTCGCGCGCCTGGGCCGCCTTGCAGGGGCGCGATTACGTCATCCCCGATGATGTGAAAGATATGGCCGAGCCGAGCCTCGCCCATCGCCTGATCATGAGCCCGGCCGCGCGGATGAAGAATGTCGATAGTCGGCTCGTGGTGCGCGAGTTGTTGAACAATACCCCGGTGCCGGGCGCGCGGGCGGCTACCTCGGGTGGTGGTCTCGGCGGCGGTATCATG
>DATCMP010000844.1:0-2901 GCA_036563365.1 Thermomicrobiales bacterium | reverse complement strand
CGCCGCCGCCAATCTGCTTCAGGGGGATAGCGATCGCGCGCGTGAGCGCGGCTGGCTCCTGTTCTACTGCGGCCTGCTGCTGCGCTTCTCGGATAACGATCAGACGATCCGGTGCCTGGACGAGGCCGAGCGTCTGGCGTTGCTCGCGGGCGACAGCGTCCTGCTCGCGTACACCCACTATCAGCGCGGCCCGTCGCGGTGCATGCGCGGGGAGGTGCGGCTGGGGCTGAGGGATATCGAGCAAGGGGTGGCGGAACTGGACGAATTGCCGGGGGAGTACCATTTGCGGTCGAACGATGACCTGGCGCTGGCGACGATCGAGACATTCCTCGCGCCGGATGACGGCCGGCCCCTGGCGCCGCCCGCGCCCGGGCACGCGCCGCTATCCTCCACGCCCCAGCGTGGCGTGCTCGTCAACTGGCTCGGGCATTCCGGCCGGTACCGCGAGGCGCTCGCGACAGGAGACACCTTCATCGCGACCATGAAGGGCGCGCTGGGCGCGGGCTATACACGGCTCTACCAGAGCCATGCCGGACACCTCGGGCGCGGCCACGCGCTCGCGGCGCTCGGTCGACCGGATGAGGCCCGACATGAGTACATGGTGGCCCGCAGGCAGTTCCAGGTGCTCGGCGAATCATATATGGTCGAATATACCTGCTGGGTCGAACTGCTGATGATCGCCATTCCGTATGAGGCCGACCGGATTACGGAGCGTACTGCGCTTGGGGCCGAAGCGGCGCGCGCCTGGCGCCAAGCCGGGGGAACGATCACGACCGCGACCCATGGCTCACTCGCCGACCTCTTCCTCGCGCCGATCGAGGGGCGGTGGGCGGAGGCGCGTCAACTGGCGGAGGCGGGGCTCGCCGCACCGACCGTCGATAAGCGTCACGGGTCGATCAGCGCGCTCGGTGCGCTCATGCGCTGGCAGGGCGAGCCGGAGTCGGCCTGGGCACAGGTGCGGAAGCTCCACCCGGCGGGACCGGCCATGCAGCCGGGTGACTGCTACTTCCCCCACGGGCTCAGGTTGCAGGCCATCGCGGCCGATCTGGCGCTCGACGCGGGCGACCTGACCCTGGCGGATCGCTGGATCGCGGCGCACGGGTGCTGGCTGGACTGGAGCGGAGCGGTCTTGTGGCGTGCCGAGCACCACCTGCTCCGGGCACGCCGCGCCCAGGTGGGTGGCGAATTGACCGTCGCCCGGCAGCACGCCGAGGACGCGCTGACCTGTGCCACGCGGCCGCGACGACCGCTGGCCCTGCTCCTCGCCCACCGCGTCCTCGGCGAGATCACGGGCGCGGCGGGGGATTTTGCCGCCGCCATGGCGCACCTCGACCAGGCACTCACCCTCGCCGATGCGTGCTGTGCCCCCTACGAACGCGCCTTGACGCTGCTCGCGTTCGCCGAACTCCGCCTGGCGATGGGCGAGCAGGATGCGGCGACGCGGTCGCTCGCGGAGGCGACGCGCCTCCTGACCCCGCTGTCGGCGATCCCCGCCCTGGCGCGTGCCGCTGACCTCGCCGCGCGCCAGGGCGTAGCGCCGCCGCCCCTGGTGGCGGGATCGCCCGGCCATCCGAATGGCCTCTCGCCGCGCGAGGTGGCTGTGCTGCGGTTGCTCGCGGCCGGGCGGAGTAACCACGAGATCGCCCGGGTGCTCTCCATCAGCCCGCGCACGGTGCAGCGCCACGTCGCCAATGTCTACCTGAAGATCGGCGCACACAATAAGGCTGACGCCACCACCTACGCCTTGCGCCATCACCTCATCTGATCCAGCGGCGCGATCGCGGTCCGCTTCACGCGTTATCTAACCGGTATTCCGGCGCCACACCTTGAGGATGCGCGGTGTTGTCCGTATGCCGGGACCGTGTGTCCCTGACACCGGTGGGGTATCGCAGCGTTTTCCCGGCAAGATGCCTCGCGGAAGCACGGTGCTCACCAGTTCCCCGGCCGCCTGACCCTGACACGCTACGCGCGGAACATCATCCCGTCAATCACGGGTAGTGGTACCGGGTATGGCTCAAGATCCCCAGGTCCGACGCCGATTTGTAGTACCCGTAGCGGGGTGCACCGCCAGTACCTGTCCTGCGCGCCGGTTGCATCTGCCCTTGCTGCGCGCCAACCGCGTCCACCTCGCCCCGACGCCCGAGCGGCAGGTCCGCGCCCGCCGCCTCAACGGGCGCGGCTACGTCAAGCTCGGCGGCCACCAGCGCGCGGTCGGTCGCGAGCACGCGGGCAAGGATGTCACCGTGGTCATCGAGGATGGCGTCGCCACCGTGCTCGACGGCGACCGCGTTCTGCGGCGGATCAGCCTCCGGCCATGACGGCCAGCGCGAACGCGGCACAGCGCGCCGGTCGATGAGCAGCGCCGACAGGCGGCAATCCGTGCCACGGTGCCAGCGCCGCATGATGGCTACCGGCGTGAGGCACAGCGATAGGGGAGCCACCGATCACGTCGATTTGCACTCATCGTGTCGGTGAAATCCAATACAAGCGCGCCTCTCGGTGCGCGGATAACGCCTTGTCGAATGTCTTGGCGGATCCCGAGAACCAATGCAGGATGGCCGTCCCCGGGGAAGTCGGCGCCGAGCATCGCCACCACCTCATCCACCCCCCGGCGGCTGTGGATCGTCAACACTTTGTCGCCACGGCTCGCGCAGCGGTCCAGGATAATACTGTCTGTATGTTAAGGTGGATAGGGGGGCGCGCTGACTCGGGTACTGTCTGCGCACTGACGCTTGCATGTGCGATGTCGCGCGCTCCCCAGCAAGAGCACCCGGTCGGCAGACTGGACGGGAGCGTGTCGGGTACGCGATACAGACATGTCGCCGCCGGCGTGCTGCGCGCATCGCGATAGGCAGCGGGCGAGGGGGCAGCATGGCGATCGGCGTCGACACGCACAAACGG
>DATCMP010000841.1:0-5797 GCA_036563365.1 Thermomicrobiales bacterium | reverse complement strand
TAACGTCGGCCTCAAGGTGATCGAACGCCTTTCCCCGTACCATCGCGAACACCGCGAACGCTCGCATACCACGCGACAGGTGACACGCTGGATTGAGCAGTCCGGAGGCCGGGTGATCCGGCGACGTTTCGCCGGCTTTGTACCGATGTTTTCACCCGCTCCCCTGGCCCAGGTGATGAAGGCGGTTGAACCGGTCGTGGAGCGAACGCCGTTCCTCAGGACATTCGGGTGCGCCGTCTACGTACTCGTCGCACGACGTGACGGGCAACGCCCGCGATGAAACGGGTCATCGTCACGGGGGCGACGGGCTTCGTCGGCGCAAATCTGGCCCGGCGACTCCTGAGCGATGGGCATGAGGTCCACCTGCTGCTACGCCGGGGCCATGCCGCCTGGCGAATCGCCGGGATCGCGTCGGCGGTCCGGTGCCACGAGGTTGACCTCGGCGACCGGGAGGGCTTGCAGCGCGCGTTCGACCTGATCCGACCCGAGTGGGTCTTCCACCTCGCCGTCCACGGCGCCTATTCCTCACAGACCGATCTCCGGGAGATGGTCCAGACGAATATCATCGGCACGATCAATCTCGTCGAGGCTGCGCTGAGCGCGGATGTGGCGGCCTTCGTCAACACCGGCTCCTCGTCGGAATACGGGCTGAAGGATCACGCGCCGACTGAGAACGAATGGCTCGACCCGAACAGCTACTACGCGGTGACCAAGGCCTCGGCGACGCAGTATTGCCGCCACATGGCTCACCACAGCGGCCTGCTCCTGCCGACATTGCGGCTCTACTCGGTCTATGGACCGTATGAGGAGCCGACACGCCTGATCCCCGCGCTCGTGACGCGCGGGTTGCGCGGCGAACTGCCGCCGCTGGTCGATCCCGCCGTATCCCGCGACTACGTTTACGTGGACGATGTCGTTGAAGCCTATCTCCTCGCCGCGACTGTTCCAGAACAGGAGATCGGGGCCGTTTACAACATCGGCACGGCGGTCCAGACGCCGCTGCACGAGGTCGTTGGTATCGCTCGCCGGGTGATGGATATCACGGCGGAGCCGGTTTGGGGTTCGATGCCAAATCGCGGATGGGATACCACCATCTGGGTCGCCGATAACCGCAAAATCCGATCGTCCCTGGGCTGGTACCCGCGCATCAGCTTCGAAGAAGGGCTGTGCCGCATGATCGATTGGTTGAAATCGGAGCCCATACTGGTGGAGCGTTACGCGCGTCAGCTCGCATCATCAAGTTGAGGTCGCCGGATGAGGGAAACGGTCCGATGGGGATGAGCGATATATCAGAACGACGTCTACCGCTGAGCGGGATGAGGGTGAGTCTCGGTACTCGAACGCGGCTGTGGCCGCTGGGCGTAGCCACATTGATGCTGGGGAGTATCCTCCTCTGGTTACCCTCGCTCAATATGCCGCTCGATATTGATGCCGCATGTTACGCCGTGGCTGCGTACTGGTGGGCGCAGGGCGACACCCTCTACCGCAACTTCACGATCACCAGGCCGCAGGGTATCTTCGTGGTCTATCGGCTCATCCAGTCGGTCGGCCTCGACTCGGTCGCCGAGATTCGCTTTGCCGGGGCGCTCTATTGTGCGCTCTGTGTCGTGGCGCTCCTGCTCGTTGTTCGTCGCGTTTGGGGGGAAGCGATCGGATTCGGGGCGGCCGGGCTCTTCGCGCTAATCATGGCGCTACCCTCTTTAGAAGGGCCTGCCACCAATGCCGAACTCTACATGCTCCTGCCGCTCTTGCTGAGTCTTTTTCTGCTCTTACTCGCCGATGAGTCCCCGCTGGGGAGTCGCCGCAATCTCCTGTTATTAGCGGGCTGCGGGTTCTGTGGTGCCGTGGCGCTGATCATCAAACCGTCCGGGGTAGCGGCCCTCGCGCTCGCGGCGATCTGGCTGCTCCGTCGCCAATACCGCGAGCGTTTCCCCTGGTCGGCGTGGTTGCGCGCCGAGTGTGCACTCGGAACAAGCTTCCTGCTCGGGCTGTTACCCGCGCTGCTGCACGGCCTGCTGACCGCTCCAGATATGTATCTCTATGCGGTGTTCCTATACCGGTTGGAAACCGCATCGGCGGTATCGCGTCCGCTGACCGCCCAACTCGGACGATTTGTCTTTGTGACCGGACAAGTGCTGGTCAAGCTACCGATACTGCTCATCGCGGCGAGCGGTTGGGTGGCGGTGCGCCGTACAAGCGAGACCCGCGATCGCGATCTCCTCTACCTTTGGACGCTCGTCTCGCTCGGCGGGGCGTGGCTCGGCGGGAACTGGTGGATCCACTACTACCAGCAGCTCGTACCCCCACTGGCGGTGGCGATCGTACTCGGACTGCGTTACCTATTCGCTGAGGCGAAACCCAGCCACGCGATCGTCGTGCAGCGCTCTATTGCGGCGCTCAGTCTGGGGGTATTGGCGGTGACGCTGGTTGTCGGGCTGACAGTGAGACGCGACTCAAATGATGTACTTGTCGGCTACACCCCGGCACCGCGCTCCTTCGAGGCTGTCTCGGCATACCTACGCCAGCATGCCCACCCCGATGATACCCTTTACGTGGCCTACGATCAGGCGCAGATCTATTATCTGTCGTCGCTACGCCCGGTGGGACGCTGGCCCGACATCCCCGACATGCGACATGTCCCCGGTGCATTCGCCGAGCAAGTGGCATTGCTCAACGACCCCGCCACGGCACCCACCTATATCGTCGGCGCACAACCTTTTGACGTGCTCGGTCTCGATCCCGAGGGCGCGTTACGCGCGATCGTCGCACGCGACTATGCGCTGGAATCAACCGTGGAGGGTATGCCGATTTTCCGGCGTGTCGAACGGGCGGCTCGCTGATGGTTTGGGGAAATACGCGGTCATGAGCATTGCACAGGTGGGCGACGACACAATGTACCGGGTGACCAAGAGCGCCAAGTCAAGGCAACGCCTGGCATTCCTCGATGCCTTGCGGGGCGTCGCCGTGCTGTCCGTTGTTGCCCAACACATCGGATCAGTTTGCTCAAGTACATTCGAGGATTTCTCTCGACATCACTTCGGCCTCGGGGCATTCGGTGTGACAATTTTCTTCTTGTGTAGCGGGTATATCATCCCGATCTCCCTTGAGCGCCACGGGTCGCCCCGACGCTTTTGGCTCGGTCGCTTCCGTCGTTTATTCCCGCTCTACTGGTGTAGCCTCGCCGCCACCTTGCTCCTGGCAGGGGTAGGGAGACATACACTCCCAGCAACGCTGACCTTCCAAGCCATAATCGCGAACGCGGCCATGATACAGTTGTTTCTCGGTCTGCCAGACGCGCTCCATGTATACTGGACACTGGGGTACGAATTGCTCTTTTATGTGCTGGTATCGCTCCTCTTCATCGCGCGACTCCACCGGCGCACCGCGCTGCTCACGTTCTTACTTCTCCTCCTCCCTCTCGTGGTTGGCCGACTCCTCCCGTTTTCACAGGGGCAACCCGGCACCGACGCGCTGGCAGGGCTCTACTACACCCTCGGAACAATGTTCCTTGGGACGGTAGCGTACCGCTTCCACAGTGGCAGCTTAGGGCCGCGTAGTGCAGGAGCGTTGGCTCTACTCGCGCCGGTCGCGCTCCTAGCCACACTCGTTCCCTGGGTCCCGCTAGCCACAACGAGCGCTGGGGGCGGTGTTGCTTGGCTCAATGGGCAAGTCCTTGGCTGGTTCATGGGCTATGGTGTCGCCCTGACTATATTCGCAAGCCGCCAGCGCGATTTCCCACGACCACTGCTCTTCGTCGGGACAATCAGTTACTCGCTCTATCTCTTCCATGCGTTGGTGGTAGAAGCGTTCCCGCTCAGCGGTCCGACGCCGCTACGGATGCTGCTCTGGTTCTGCGCAATCATTATCCTGGCCTCGGCAACCCACCGCTGGATCGAGCTTCCCATGATGCGTTGGCACACAGACCCAACCCGAAAGTCGGGGCGATCACGCACGAAATACCAACCGGATAGGACCAACCCTTACTCGGCACCCCCAGTTCCGACAAACGCAAGACACCTTCCCGAATAAATTACAGCCTCCGAAATCCCCCGCTATTCTCTGCTAGACATCTGCCTGTAACACTATCCCAGCGTCGAAGTATTCGCGACCTCGAGGCCCGTCTCATCTCGTTCGTCTGCTTTCGGATATCAAGACCCCTCAGCGTCCCCGGCCCGGTGGCGCAGGCCCGGCGGAGGGCGCCGCCCCGCCGCTGGGCGGGCGGTAGTTCGTCGCGGCGGCGGCGTAGGCTTGCACGCTCTCGCGCGCTCCGGGCGAGAACTTGGCCCCGTCGCGGGCGACGCTGCGGAGGGCGATCGCCAGTTCCTCGTTCTCTTCGGTCGTCAGGATGCCGCAGGGGACGGACGGCTGCCCCTTCGGGAAGAAGTCGGTGCTGCCGCGACCGGTCGCGGCGGCGGTCGGCGTGCCGCGTCCGTTGGTCGCCGCGGTGCCGGGGGCGGCTTTCTTGCCGGTGCCGGGGCAGACGGCGGCCTGCTCGATGCCGGGCGGCACGGCGAACTCGGTCGGGAACGGCGCGCCGTTCGGATCGACCAGATTGCGGGCCAGTTCGGGTCGCTGGTGGACCTCGACCATGAAGTTGTGCCAGATCGGGGCCGCGCCGGACGCGCCGAGGACGTTGTTCGTCTTGGCGTTGTTGCTGTTCCCGACCCAGACACCGACCGCCAGATCGGTCGTATAGCCCATCGTCCAGATGTCGCGGTTGTCATTCGTCGTGCCGGTCTTGGCCCCGGCGGGGCGGTTCAGCTCGGGGACGATCAGCGGGTTATCCAGGCCGTAGTCCGGCGAGCGCGCGATGTTGTCGGTCGTGATCGAGGTGATCTGGTAGGCGGCCTCCGGCGTTAAGACCTGCTCGCCCTTCGCGAGCGCCCCCTTGCGGTCCAACTCCTCGATCGTCGCGCCGGTCGTGCCGTCCACGATCTTGAGGATCGGCGTCATCGGCACATACTTGCCGCCGTTGGCGAACGTGGCGTAGGCGTTGGTGTGCTCGACGGGCAGCACCTCGCCGCCGCCGAGCGCCAGGGTGTAGCCATAATACGCCGCGCCGCGCCAGAGCCCGGTGCGGTGGCCCATCTTGTGGGAGAGGTCGATCACGCTCTCGGTCGTGGCGAACTGGATCGCCTTGATCGCGGGGATATTCAGCGAGCGGGCCAGCGCCTCGCGCGCCGTCACCGCGCCGTGATAGAGGAAGTCGAAATTCTCCGGGATATAGAACGAGCTCGTATCGGCGAGGCGCCCGGGATCGGGATCGCGCCCTTGCGCCCGCAACGCCTCCAGTTCGCCGTACGCCTTGCTCGTGACAGGGTAGACGGCCTTGACATCCATGATCCGCGTCGCGGGCGACCAGCCTTTCTGGAAGGCGGCGGCGTAGGCGATCGGCTTGATCGAGGAGCCCGGCTGGCGCTCCCGCGTGGCGATATTGACCTGCCCGTCGATCGAGTCGTCGTAGAAGTCGGCCGAGCCGACCATCGTCAGGATCTCGCCGGTCGACGGCAAGATGGCGACGAGCGCGCCGTTGGTGGCGTTCTGCGCCCGCAGCTTCTGCACCTGCGTGCGGACGATCCGCTCCGCCGCCACCTGGGTGTCGTAATCGAGCGTGGTGTAGACCTGGAGGTCGCCGCGATAGAGCCGATCGGCCCCATATTTCTGTTCGATCCAGTCGCGCACGTAGTTCACGAAGTGCGGCGCGTCGTTGTAGCGCCCCTCGCGCGTCAGCGGGGTCAGCGGCTTGACGAACGCGGTGTCGGCCTGGGCACGGTCGATGAAGCCATTGCGGATCATC
>DATCMP010000840.1:0-12917 GCA_036563365.1 Thermomicrobiales bacterium | reverse complement strand
GAACCCGTCGCGGTTGGCCTGGGGGAAAACGTCGCCCGCCCGCAGACGATCTGCGGGCGGGCGACGGTGTGTATTGGCGATGAGTGCGCCGGTTACCGACCGTCTTTGCGGCCCGGCTCGACCTTGCTGCCGGTATCTTCCGGCGTGTTGGTTTCGCCGGTCTCGTGCTCTAGCGCCCCATCATCGCCGCCGTACTTGCCGGTGCGATCTTCTTCTGTACCGCTCTGGTCGTGCTGGTGCCCGAAGATCGTCCCGGCCACCCCCGCCGTCTGTGCCGTGCGGTCGCGCTCGGCCTCGCGCTGCTTGTCGCCCTGCTGCGTCGTGTCGCTCATTGTTGCACCCCTTCTCAACTTCGAGCATTCGCTCCTCCTCGTATGGGCGCAGCTTTCGTGCCAGCGTTGTGTGGCCTTGTCCTCGCGCGCTTTTCCCTGTTCGTCATGCGCCGTGTCGATACCCTGGAAGGGATCGTGCAATGGTCGAGTGTAATGGTGCGCGGTTGACACCCTGCATCGATCTGGCACGTATGAACAACCGCAGGTGATTGTGCGCGAACGGTAGCGAAGAGGGTGAACGATATGTCTCCTGAGCAAGGCGGTTGGTTGCGCCAGACCTTCGGTACCCTACGAGCACTCTTCGGGGCCGGGATCGGCGCGGAGCCGGGGGCGCGCTCGGCATGGCGCGGAAAGTTCCCCGATGGCGCGGCCTTTCGCGATGATGTTTTGGTGCGCTATCCGTTCACCGCCGAGGCGCGCGAACTCTTGCGGAGTGTGCCGTTCGAGGTGAAGAACTTGTCCGCGCCGGTCGGGGGTGGGGGCTGGTACGGGCCGGATGGGCGGCGGATCGTGCTGGAAGGGATTCAGGATGAGGCGACGGTCCACGAACTCGCCCACGCCTGGGCCGATCTCGCCGGATTCTATCGGGAGCGCGCGGTGGATGGCCCGCCCTGGCCGATCCTGCACCGTCCGTTTCGCGCGGCGGTCATACGGGCCGCCGATGACCCCGATCCGCGCTATGACCGGGTCCGGTTCCTCGCGCATCAGTACGAATACGGCGACCAATCGATCGGTTTCCCCGGCATGTTCGAGAACGATCCCGAGCGTTTCGCCGGGCTCGCCTCCGGCACGATGGGTGACCTACGCCTGATGCCACCGTACCTTGCGCGGTGGTATGGTGGACTTTTCACGCTGCCAGAAGGACATGAGTAGGGGCCGACTATTCTTGGTCGGCCCCTACTCGTTGTTGACCGTGACGCGGTTGCGCGGCTGCTACTTTGGCTGCGGCTGCGACACCACCCATTGTTTCGCCGCCTCTAGCGTCTCATCGACCGGGGTGGTCGGCACGTTCGGCACTTCCTGGTCGGGGGCCACGCCGACCCGGTTGATCTCGCGCTTCTTCGGCGAAACGACCTTCTCGACGGTGACGTTGATCGCCGAGCCGTCCGCGAGATCGATCGACTGTCCGGCGGCGAGGCAGCCGGAAGTCGTCTCCCCGAAGAGGCGGGCGAAGTTATAGTCTTGCGCCGCCGCCGAGAAGGCTTCGCTCGACGAGCCGGAGCCGCCGTTGATCAGGACCGCGAACGGGTGCTGCGGGTTGAAGTAGACGCTGCGATCGGTGTTGATCGCCTCTTGCTTGTTATTGGCCTCGACGTAATATGCGACCGGCTGGCCGTTCTTGATAAAGCGACTGGCGACGCGACGCAGGGTTTCGACATAACCACCGGGATTGTTGCGGAGGTCGAGGATCCAGAACTGTACCCCTTGCTTCTCGAACTCTTCGAGCGCCGCCTGGATATCCTTCTCTACGCCATCGCCGACGCCGGTGCGCGTCGTCTGCGCGGAGAACGACGAAAGCTGCATGTAGCCGATCTTCTCGCCGTTCGGCCCCGTCTGAAGACTCTTGGTGAAGACCGGCACGGTGATCGTCGCGCGGGTGATCGTGAACTGCCGAGTCGTCGGCTCGCCCGGTCGCTGAATCGTCAGCGTGACCTGGGAACCCTCCGGACCACGGACCAGCGGACTCACCTGATCGAGCGGCAGGTTCGACACGTCGGTGTCGCCGACCTTGATGATCTGATCGTTGGCGAGCAGACCCGCTTTCTCTGCCGGGCTGCCGGCATAAACCTGGATGATCGTCGGCGGGCGCAGGGCGGCGTTCATCACGACGCCGATCCCGCTGTAATTCTCCTGCCCGGCGCTGGCCGCCTTCGACTGCTTGTTCTGGGCCGGATCGAGGAAGTAGGTGTGGCACTCATCGATCTGCGCGACGACCGCCTGGATCGATTGATAGGCGAGGACCGACTGGTTGATGTCGCCCCCGGCATTCTGCGCCAGCGCCAGATAGGCGGTTTTGAAGGCGGCGGCGTCATTCTTTCGGTCGCCGGTGAGCGTCGGCGGCTGCGGCTGCGGCGTCTTGCCGGAGGCGCGCAACGTCTCGACCGCGCCGTTATAGGCGGCGGCGTAGACGGCCTTCGAGTCGAGTTGTTCCACGTATTTGTCGAAGAGGGTGGTGATCGCCTGCTCGACCAGCGCCGCCGCTGCGGCTGGCGTCGTGTTCGCCACCGCCGTCACGTTGGCGGCCGAGCGGACCGGGGTTGCGCTCCCGGTCACCGTCGTCTGACCAGCCAGACCCGGCGTACGGGTGACGGTGGCGACCGGTGTGCGTGTGCCGCCCGCGACCGTTGTTGGCAAGGCGGGTGGCGTACCGGTCGCGGTGGCCGCGGTGGTCGTTGTCGGCGGGGCGGTCGTGATATTGCTGGTCGTGGTCGCCGTCGCGCCGGTGCCGCACGCGACCAGCAGCAGGAGGGCGAGCAATAAGAGCCAGGAACGCTTCATCCGCAGTCCTCGTGTGCTATGCCATACCGACGACCGCGCGCGTCGGCACTTCGCTGTTCTTATGGTACGCGAAAGCGCGCCGATTGGTCACCGTCGGATGCGTGCAAATCGCGTAGTTGCGTCCGGAGGTGCGCCTTCGATCCCTTTCTGCCCCTTTCTGCGGTTGATTATTTCGCTTTCTCCACCCACTCCTGCGCCGCGGCGAGTGGCGGATCGACCCTATCCCCGTACCGCGGCCAGACTATTTCGTCTGGTTGCTGACCGCTCAGGACGAGCGGCCTGCGCGTCGGTGAGTGCAGTTGCGCGATGCCGAGTTGTAACGCTGAGCCATCAGCAAGGGGGATGATTGTCGTGAGCGAGACGCAACCGGCGGTCGCTTCGCCGAAAAGCCTCGCGCGGTCGGTGTCGCGGAGGGCGGCGGCGAGGGCTTCCGGCATCTCGCGCGTCCCGCCGTTGATCACGACCGCTAGCGGGCGCTGCGGCGTCGTGGTTGGCGGCGAACCGGCGTTGAGCGGCGCTGCTTCGCCATCGCGCACCCGGTATGCCACCGTCTGTCCGGGGTCGAGGAAGCGCCCGGCGACCGCCGTGAGTGTCTCGCTCGAACCGCCGCCCGCCTCGCGCAGGTCGAGTACCCAGCCGACCACGTTGGCGCGCTCGAACACCCCCAATGCCTGGTCGATCGCCTGCTCGCTACCCGGCCCGAGGGTGGTCACGCTGATCGTGCCGATCCGCCGACCGCCCGCGCCGGTTGTGATCGTTGTCGTCAGTGGCGGCACCGTCACCCGCTCGCGTGTCAGGACGACCATATGCCCGGTAGTCTCGCCCGGTCGCTTGATCGTCAGCTCGACGGTGCTGCCCGCCGACCCCCGCAGCAGCGCGCCAACCTGCTCCGGGGGCAACGCGGTGACCGCCGTACCGCCGACTGTCAGGAGCGTATCGCCGGGGCGCAGATCGAGTCGTGCGGCGGGGGTATCGGGATAGACAGAGAGGATCGTCGGCGGCTTGTTCCCCGGTTGCAGGCTGATCCCGATCCCTCCATAGGGATCGTTGGTCTGAGCGGTATTCGTGTGCAATACCCGATATTCTTGCGGTTCCAGCGGGTAGGTATGGCACTCGTCGAGACGATCGGTGGCCGCGCGGATCGCCTCGTAGGCGAGGCTCGTCTGATTGGTCTGCACCGCGTTCGCGCCTGCCAGGATCAGGTAGGCGGTGGTGAAGCGGTCGGCATCCTCGGCGGGAACGTTGGTGAAGCGGGGCGGATCCCCCTCGACCAGATAGCCGAGTCGTTGCAGTGTCTTGACCGCCCCCCGGTACGCGGCGTCATAGAGGATGTCGCCTTGCCCCGCGGCGAGCCCCGGCCCTTGCATCGCCGTCAGCGCCTGGACGATCAGCGCCGCCCCGGCCGTTGGCGTCGTCGGGGGTAAGCCCGGTGTCGCCGGACCGCGTGTCGGCAGGCCGGGGGTGCCGCGTCGCACCACCACCGCCTGTGTCCTGACGGGCGGTATCGTCGGACTGACGACCGGCGGCGTCCTTGCGGGGGGTGTCGGCGTGTTGCTACATCCCGTCAGGAATAAGGCCACGCAAATGGTCGTGAAACAGCGCCTCATCTGGTTCGTCCCTCTCCCTGTCCCGCGACCGCGCTGCAGGAAAGGGTAGGACAAGGAGTTGGAGAATGCTATTCCGGCCTCCCTGGCGATAATGCACCGTCCTTGCTCTTACGACCGCTCGCGCCGCTGCGGTCGCATGATCAGGCAGGTCGTCGTCGCGTGTGCATAGAGTGTCCCCGCCGCGTCGGTCATCCGGGCCTCGGCGGTGGCGATCCGCCCGCCAACCACGATCGTCTTCCCTTCGCAGCGGACGAGCCCGGTTTCCTTGGTCAGCGCGCGGATGTAGTTGACCTTTAATTCGATCGTCGTGTAAGCGGTCCCCGCGGGGAGGGTCGAATGCACGGCGCAGCCCATCGCAGAGTCGCAGAGGGTCGCCGCCAGCCCGCCATGCACGGCCCCGATCGGATTGTAGTGGAATTCCGCGGGGATAACGGCGAAGACGACCCGCCCCTCATCGATCTCGGCGATGGTGAAATCGAGGGTCGCGGCGATCGGGGGGCCGGGCAATTCGCGGCGCTGCATCGCGCGCAGATATTCGAGGCCGCTCAGTGTACGCGCCGCACTCAAGCCGGTCGTGGGATCGTCCCAAGCAAAGGTCCGTGTGCGTTCTGCCTTCGTGGTCATTGCCTACCCCCTTCTCGTCGGCGCTTTGCCGCTGGCCTCACTGACAAGGATCGATCAAGCGTTGTCGGTCGCTACTTCGATGCTGGTTTGGCCGACCAGAGGGTCGCCCAGATGAAGAGCGCCTGGAACGGTAAGCGCCCCCATTGGTAGCCGCGTGAATCCATGAAGCCGCCGAGTTGGATATTTTGCACCGCGTGATTGATATTCGCCGGGAAAACCGCGATCAGCAGGGCAACCAGCCCATACGCCGCCGCCGTGCGGGTCGGCGGGTAGAGCAGCCCGAGCGCCCCGGCCACTTCCGCCGCGCCGCTGATCAAGACCAACTCGCGTCGCCACGGCAGGAACTCCGGGATCAGCCGCGCCTCGGTGTCGGTGGCGGCGAAGTGGAGCCCCGCCGACGCCAGGAAGCCGAGCGCGATCAGCCCCCGTGTCCAACCGCGAGGTGTGCCGACGCCCCGGCCTGAGCCTGGCTCTATCATCCTATTCCCTCCTGCGTCCGACATCACTACCCCGATTGTGTGGGTAGCAACGCGATCGATCGTCGCCGTAGGATAAAAACGACCGGTCGTTTTTATCCTACGGCGTGTTGCTATCGCTTGTCAAGCATGGCCCACCATATCGCGCGAGACGGTGAGGTTGCTCATCGGCCCTTGAACGGGGGACCAATCGCCCGGGCTGATCAGGACCTCGGGGTGATAGTCGCCCCCAAGCAATTCTCGTATTGTAAAGGCGATCTCAAGGATAAAGATGTCAGCGATGATGTGCTCCTCTATCGCGGGTGGCAGCCTGGGAGTACCTGCCTCCTTCCCTTGGCGTGATCGCGAACAACGAAGAATTGGCAACAGAAAGTAGGTATATCGTGGCTGTAAGTCAGCAAGGTATCGGCAACAGCTCGGGACAGAGTACAGCGACCGTACCCGCCGAAGTCGGCGGCCTGAATTGGGGCGCGTTCTTACTCGGTTGGATCTGGTCAGCATTCAATGGCGCGGGTATCCTCTGGGTTCTCATCGGCTTGTTCTTTTCGCCGATCGACCGTATTTACCTGCTCTTCAAAGGGAACGAACTTGCCTGGCAGGGCAAGCAGTGGGAAAGCCCTGCTGCCTTCAAAGCGTCGCAACGGAAGTGGATGATGGCTGGGCTGATCATCCTGGGTGTGGGCCTCGTCATCGGTATCCTCGCCGCCGTATCCGGCGGGATGGCCGCCAGCAATAGCTGAGCTTTCCGCCTCTCACCACCGCGTTGAAGACAGCCCCGGCCTGGCCGGGGCTGTCGTTTGTCTCATCGCTCGTGGCAGCATCCGCCTTCCCCTCGCGTGGTACAGTGTCGTATTGCTACGACCACGATACCGTTCGATGGCACAATTGGGAGACGATCGATGCCAACCCTACAGACGACACACCTGACGATTCGCCCCTTCACGCGCGATTTGATGCTCGCCGCGATCAACGATCCGGCGGCGGCGGGCGCACTTCTCGAATTGGACGTGGCCGCGGGCTGGCCGAATGCCGACGAAAGCGGCGCGCTACCCTTCCTGGCCGAGGAACTCGCGCGCGATCCGGCCCTCGCGGAGTGGGGGATGCACCTCTTCATCCAGCGGGAGGAAGGGATGATCATCGGCACCAGCGGCTTCAAGGGGCGACCGCTCCCCGATGGCAGCGTGGAGATCGGCTATGGGATCGCTCCGGATTATCAAGGGCATGGCTATGCCACCGAGGGGGTGCGCGCCCTGGTCGAGTGGGCGCTCGCGCAGCCGACCGTGGCGCGGGTCATCGCCGATTGCCTCCCCGAAAATCATCGCTCGGCGCGCGTCCTCACGAAAGTTGGCTTCCAGCAACTCCCGCCGAGCGGTGGCTACCTCAACTGGGAGGTGCGTCGGGTTGCGCTCCGTCGCGCTGAACCGCCGCGCAGTTAGCGGCGCGGCGGTCGATTGGCGGATCGCATCAGTTCTCCCAGCCCGCACGGCGTAACCCTGCATGAGCGGTCGCCACGATCGCCAGGAGCAGTTGGGGGATGAAGAGCCAGATGATCGTTTGTTCCGCCCCGATCCGTTCTAAGAGTAGCCCGGCTAGCGCTACGCCGAGCGGCTGGCTCCCCCAGACGATCAGCCGGAAAAGGGCGTTCATCCGCCCTTGCAGCCGATCGGGGGTCGCGGCGAGTCGGTAGCGATATTGTGTGATCATGTAGATCGGCACGACGATGAACGCGGCGGTGTTGGCGAGGCCGAGGGTCAGCACATTCGGGGCGAACAGAAAAAAGAGCCAGGTGATCGCCCAGAACCAGGCCAGCCAGATGAAGAGCGGGCCGAAGCGGAAGCGTCGTTGTAGCCACGGGGTCAGCAGCCCGCCGACGATACTCCCGGCCCCGCCCCCCGCGAAGATCAGCCCGATCTCGAACGACGACGCACCGATCCGCTCCCCCAGCACGATCATGATCAGCGGGTAGCCGACGCTACAGACCATCAGCCCGCCGGTCAGCAGCGCGACGAAGCGCAAGATTCCTTGCCGCCAGAGCCACGCGATTCCTTCCACGATTTCGTCGCGTAGGCGTCCGGGCGGGGCCGTCCGCTCCTCCTGCAACGGCGTGCGGATGAAGAGGAGGGTCAGCAGCGAGAGGGTGTACGAGACGGCATCGGCCACGAACGGCACCGCCGCGCCGACGGCGTAGAGCGCCCCGCCGAGGGTCGGGCCGAGCAGCTGGGAGAGGGAATCTGTGACCTGATTCTGCGTCAATGCCCCCGGCAATTGCTCTCGCGGGACGACTTGGGGCAGAGATGACGACTCGGCGAGGTTGAAGAAGAGAAACAATGTCCCCTCGATGATCGAGACGATCGCGAGTTGCGGCAGGCCGAGTCCCCCGAACACTAGCGCCAGCGGGACGCTGCCGAGCGCGAGCGCCCGCCCGATGTCGCACCAGATCATCAGGCGCTTGCGGTTCCAGCGATCGACCAACGCCCCGGCGGGGAGGCTGAGGAGGGCGAACGGCAACGCGCGCAACGCCCCCACGAACCCGGCCTGTGCGGGCGAACCGGTGAGCGCCAGTACCAGCAGCGGGAAGGTGAGCTGGGTGATCTGCGAGCCGAACGACGAGACGGCCTGCCCGGCCCAAAGGAGCATGTAGTCGCGGTTCTGCCACAACGAAAGGGGGCGCTCGGCCTCCACCTCCATCGTCAGGCGGTCGCCGGTATCGCTGAATTGTGCCACGTTAAAACTCCCAACAAATCGTCGGGAAGGGGCGACCCAAGGGTGGGCGCTCGCTCCCGCTGTCTCCTGCGCCGATTTAGCGAGACAGCGGCGTGCGACTCATTTCGGTGAACCAACTCACCGGTTGGCCCGTGGGCTCGTTGACAAAGCGCATCCGTAAAGCCGATCGATGGAAGAGCGGATCTCTGGCGTGAGGATAGCAGACTGTCCGGCGTCTGCCAACTGGCCGATGGGACAGCCAACGTAGGCGGTACGGTGGTGGCCGATGCCTGCTCGTGTGCTCCGGTGGCGCGTATCCCATCTGCGGGCGTAAAATCGCCGGGTGGTCAACTGGCGCGACGATGCCGCGCGCCGTGGCGAGACGTATGGAGGGGTGGTGATGTCTGCCGAGGAGACGCGGGAGGAGACGCGGGTCGAACGCGACTCGCTGGGGGAACTGCATGTGCCTGTCAGCGCCTACTACGGCGTGCAGACGATGCGGGCCAAGGAGAACTTTCCGATCAGCGATCTGCGCTTCCCGCGCCGCTTCATCCGCGCGATGGGCCAGATCAAGGGCGCGGCGGCGCAGGTTAATCTCGAACTCGGCCTGCTCGATCGCACCGTTTCCGAGGCGATCGTCGCGGCGGCCAAAGAGGTCGCCGCCGGGAAGCTGGATGACCAATTCGTCCTCGACATCTTCCAGACCGGTTCCGGCACCTCGACCAATATGAACGCGAACGAGGTGCTGGCCTCGCGCGCCAACGAGATCCTCGGCGGGCAGCGCGGCGCGAAGAGCCCGGTCCACCCGAACGATCACGTCAATATGGGCCAGTCCTCGAACGACGTGATTCCGACGGCGATCCACCTCGCCGCCCTCGCCGGTATCCACGAAGACCTGATGCCCGCGCTCGGCCGCCTGGAGACGGCGCTGTGGGGCAAGGCACAGGAGTTCATGCCGATCATCAAGACCGGGCGGACCCACTTGCAAGACGCGACCCCGATCCGCCTCGGGCAGGAATTCGTCGGCTACGCCGGTCAGATCGAGCGGGCGCGGCGACGGTTGGAGTACGCGATCGGTGAGTTGCGCGAGGTTGCGCTCGGCGGCACCGCCGTCGGCACCGGGATCAACACCCATCGCGAGTTCGCGGAGCGGGTCTGCGCCATGATCAGCAAGGGCGCGGGCTACGAGATCGTCGAGACGACGAACCACTTCCAGGCGCAGAACACCCTCGACGGGGCCGTGGCCGCGAGCGGCGCGTTAAAGACGATCGCCGTCAGCCTGCTGAAGATCGCCAACGATATCCGCTGGCTCGGTTCCGGCCCACGCGCGGGGATCGGCGAATTGGAATTGCCCGCCGTACAACCAGGCTCGTCGATCATGCCCGGCAAGGTCAATCCGGTGATCGCCGAGTCGGTAACGATGGTCGCCGCGCAGGTTCTGGGGAACGACGTGACGATCAATATCGCCGGCAGCTCGGGCAACTTCGAGCTGAACGTGATGATGCCGGTCGCGTCGTACAACCTCCAGCAATCGATCGCCATCCTCGCCACCGCCTGCGACAACTTCGCGGCGCAGTGTATCGAGGGCTTGCAGGCGACCGAGCGCGGCCCGCAGATGGTCGAGCAGGGGCTGATGGTCGGCACCGCGCTGGCCCCGCGGATCGGCTACGACGCCGCCGCGACTATCGCCAAACTGGCCGCCAAGACCGGTCGGACGATCCGCGAGGTCGCCCGCGAACAGACCGACCTGACCGAAGACGAACTGACCGATCTCCTCGACCCGGCCAGCATGACCGAACCGGGCACGACGCTCGGCCCGGCGGGCGGCTGAGTCGAAGTACGAACGACGAACGACGAACGACGAAGTATGGGGCCGGGGTGCGATAAGCTCCCTGGCCCTTTTTGTGATCTATGGGCTTATTTTGGTGCCCGGTGGATAGCGCGTTTTGGCAGGTTTCACGAATCAATCTTCATCAACCGCCAGCGAACAGCAGCAGCGACTCGCGCCTAAACATTGCCAATACCATCGTGCTTGCTGGCGATCAGGCGACGGGATAGGATGAGCGCCATGCGAAACGCTGTGTAACGGAGGTGACCCGATGAATCTCGCCACGATTCGCACGCTCTTCGAGTACAGTGTCTGGGCGACCGAGCGGATCTTCACGCAGGTCGCCGCCCTGACCCCCGAGCAGTACACGACCCCGCCGAATGCGACGATGCCGAGTGTGCGCCGAATCCTGGTCCATGCCCTCGCTGCTGAGACGCTCTGGCTAACCCGCCTTCGCACCGGCAGTTCGGCCATGAACCTGGGGGAAGATGATTTCCCCGATCTCCCGACGCTGCGTCAGGCTTGGGAACGGCAGCAACAGGCGATGTTGGCCCATCTGGACACGCTCTCGGACGAGAGCCTGGCACAGCCGTTCCGCTTCGAGCGACGAGGGGTGCCGCTGGAAATGGTGCTGTGGCAGATCTTCTTCCAGCTGATCAATCACGGCACGCAGCACCGCTCGGAAGTCGCCGCGATCGTGACCGAATACGGTCACTCCCCTGGCGATCTGGACTTCATGATCTTCGTCATGCAAAGAGAGCGGTAACAGCGGTAGGTTAATGAGCCGGGGTACACCAAATTAGTGTACCCCGGCGATCCATTCTTTGTACTGCGTCCTTTAGAAGAGGCCGGGGATCTTCATGCCACCGGTGAGTGCCCCGAACTTCTGCCCGGCGACCTCTTCGGCCTTCTCCATCGCCTGCTTGACGGCGACGACGAGCAGGTCTTCCAGCGTCTCCACATCTTCGGGGTCCACGACCTCGGGGGAGAGCCTGATCGACTTCAATTCTTTCAGGCCGGTGACTTCGACCGTCACCGCATTGCCGCCGGCGTTGCCGGTGACGATCATCTCGCCCAACTCTTCCTGAATCTTCGCCATCCGGTTTTGCATCTGCTGCATCGCCCGCATGTTCGGCTGCATCTGTCGCTCCTTTTCGCGCTCTCAAGGCCGCGCATCTGATCGTGATCAATGCCGCGCGGCATCCATCTGGGGAGTATAACAAACACGCCCCGAGTCGCCGCCGCGACATTCGCCCTGCTTGTCTGGCTCGGGCGTAGCGGCTAGACTCCTTCCCGGTGCCGGTGGGGCGCAGGTGGGAAGGTGGTCGGCGACGATGCGGTGGTTCGGTAGCTCGGCTGGTGTGGCGATCAAGAACCCGCCGCTGGGCGCGGAGGGTGGCGACGAGGCGCGCGCGGTCGATCGGCTCGCTTGGCCGATCATCGCCGATGGTCTGTTCATGACGGCCCTCGAATTGACGAATCTGGCGCTCCTCGGTCGGCTCGGCACGACCGTCATCTCCGGCGTGGGCGCGGCGACACAGCTGATCCAACTCGGGATCGCGGTGATCACCGGTGCCAGCGTCGGCGGGATGGTGCTGGCCGCGCAGATGCGTGGCGCGCGGGATCGCGAGGGACAAGGGCGGGTCATCGGGCAGAGCTTGCTACTCGGCGTCGTGATCGGCGCGCTCTTCGGCCTCCCCGCCGCGCTCCTCGCCAATCCGCTGCTGCACCTGATCGGGGCGAATGACGCCATCGCGGCGCAGGGGACGATCTATCTGCGCCTGGCCGGGCTCGCCTTCCCCGCGCTCGCGGTCATGACTGTCGCCGCGGCGATCTTGCGCGGCCTCGGGAACAGTCGCACGCCGATGATGATCACCGGCCTGACAAATCTGATCAACGTGGCGATCGCGGCGGGCCTGATCTTTGGCCCACCACAACTCGGCGTGGCCGGTGCCGCGACCGCCGCCTCGCTCGCCCGCGTCGTCGGTGCCGTCCTCCTCGTCGTCGCGCTCTGGCGCTCGGGCCTGCTGCGCGGGGCACGCTTCCGGCCCGACTTTGGCGCGATTCGGCAGGTTTTGCGGATCGGTTTGCCCGCTCTCGGCGAACAGTTGGTGTTGAATATCGGCCTGCTCGGTTATGGGTTGATGGCGCTGCAACTCGGCCCGACCGTCTTCGCCGCCCAACGTGTCTGCCTCACGCTGATCGGCCTCGCCTGGATGCCCGCGTTCGGCTATGGCTACGGGGCCACCGCGCTGGTTGGTCAGGCGATCGGCGCCCTTTTGCCCGATCGCGCCCGCCTGTTAGCACGGATCGCCGCCACGCACGCGATCTACTGGATGTCGGGCCTCGCGGTGGTCTGCTTCCTCGTCGCGGAGCCATTAGTGGCCCTCTTCACCGCCGATCCGCAGGTGCGCTCGCTCGCGGCCGCCGGCTTGCGTGTCCTCTGTTTCGGCCAGCCGTTCTGGGGGCTCGGGCAGGTCTACGCCGGGGCGCTCCGTGGCGTCGGCGATACCCGTTTCCCCTTGGTGGCGACGACCGCCGGGGTCTGGCTGGTGCGCTTGCCCGCCGCCTGGTTCTTCGGCCTGTTCCTCGGGTGGGGCTTGTCCGGTATCTTCATCTCGAACAGCGTCGATGCCGCCACGCGGGCGGCATTCGTCACGGTTCGCTTCTTGCGCGGACGCTGGCGGGAGAAGTTAGCGGCCAAACCTGGCTTGAACGTGGGGTAACGGGGATTAAATCGCAGAGATCGCGGAGCAAGAAAGTGACGGGCGAGAGGAAGGGGACGACACACAGAGTACATAGAGATGGGTGGACTGATTGCAGCAACGCTATCGCGGCTATCTAACAT